>NZ_AOHQ01000135.1:0-10270 GCF_000416385.1 Mycobacterium sp. VKM Ac-1816D | reverse complement strand
TCAAGGCCGACTACGTCAAGGCCTTCTGGAACGTCGTCAACTGGGCCGACGTCCAAGACCGCTACGCCAAGGCAACCGCCAAGACCGGCGGCCTCATCTTCGGGTAAGTCCCCCCGTTCGTCGGAAGCCCCGCGTGCCACGGCCCGCGGGGCTTCCTGCGTCTGATTGGCACTCCGATCCTCTTGCGTGCTAACCCGCCACTGCAGCATCCTGAGTCACAGCGACCCACAGCTGTGTCGGAGTAGTAGCAGCGAGCGACTGTCGGGAGGCCAGATGGACACCGGTGCCGGTAAGGCGATCGAAATTGCCCCGTTCCATTCGCGAGGCACCCTGAAGGGTTTCGTGGTGTCGGGCCGCTGGCCGGATTCCACCAAGGAATGGGCGCAGCTGCTGATCGTCGCCGTCCGAGTCGCCTCACTGCCCGGCTTGCTGTCCACCACGACGATCTTCGGCGTGCGAGAAGAACTTCCCGATCAGCCCGAGCCGGGCACGGTCGGACTCGTCCTCGCCGAGGGTCCGGTGGTGGGGGATTCGGCGCTGCCGCCCGGGTTCTTCGCCGACCACCAGCCGCCCGCACTGTTGATGCTGCACCCGCCGTCGGAGACGACGCCGTCGCTACCCGAGTGCGCCGGCGCAGCCTCCGGGTGCGTCCTGTTGCCCGGGATTCCGCACCTGGGCCTTGAGCACCGGGCGGCATGGGTGGAAGCGGAATCCGACGGCACCATCACCTCCATGGTGAGCCGGGTGGGCGTCGATCCGATCAGCCATCCGGACACCGCCATCATGGCGATGCTGCTGGCCGCCTGAGCCGCCCGGCATCGGTACCGGTTCGGCCACGAACCGGTACGAATGGCTGCATGGCGGCCAGCAATTCTGTTGCACCCGTCGAGGTGGCGGGTGTTTACCTGCCCTGGACTTCGCCCGTTACCCCAGCAAAGCGGACCACCGGCTTTGCTGTGTGACGCCTGCGCACAGGCGATCAGCTCTGGGGTCAGAGTGACAACATGTCAAGATCAGTTGATCTCGGCAAAACAACGTCTGCGTCATTATTTTCTTCGCCAGCTTTGACAGCGTTTCGGCGATCACATCGTTGACGTGCACTACATGCCCTCGCCCGACACCCAAACTGGGGGTAGTGTTACTTTTCACTGGTTTGCACTTGGTTGTGGCGTTAACTCTCGCTACGATGATCAGCAAATACGAAGCACGTGCATTTCGCTCGTACGCCATGTGGAGGAAAGTTAGATGAGCAAGACGTTCGCCGCCCGCCTGAACCGCCTCTTCGATACGGTTTACCCTCCGGGCCGGGGACCGCATACGTCTGCTGAGGTGATCGGCGCCCTGAAGGCCGAGGGCGTCACGATGTCCGCTCCGTACCTCTCCCAGCTGCGCTCGGGCAACCGTACGAACCCGTCGGCCACCACGATGACCGCCCTGGCCAACTTCTTCCGGATCAAGCCGGCCTACTTCACCGATGACGAGTACTACGAGAAGCTCGACAAGGAACTGACCTGGCTGGCCAGCATGCGCGACGAGGGCGTGCGCCGCATCGCTGCGCGCACCGTCGGCCTGTCGCAGGAGTCGCAGCAGGATCTCGCGCAGAAGGTCGACGAGCTCCGCCGCCGGGAGAACCTCGACGGCTGAATCCCTCCACGGATCACCACCCGAACGGTGCCGAGCGCATGAGCGCGAGGCACCGTTCGTGCGTTCAGGGCTGCTCGACCAGATCCTGATACTGCTCGGCGATCGCCAGGATCCATTCCCGATCGGACAAGGTCGTCGGCTGGCGTAGCCAGTTCAAGCCGGGGAACGACGCGTGCGCATCGGCCGCGGTGCCGTCGCGACCGTCGTATATCCACCTTGCGATGCCGCGAGCCTGTTCCTCGGCGGGCACCGGCGGTGAGTCCAGGTCGGCGATATCGGCGATGTTGAGCGCCTGCTCGGTATCGGGTTTGGCACCCACCGAGGTGGTACGGCGATGCTCACTCTCGGCGGCGATCGCCTCCAGGTAGAGCGAGTCGGATATCAGGGACATCTGCTCGGCCACCCGGAACAGCAACGGCCCGCGGGGTCGTACACCGATCCCTACGTCGGGGTGACGCTCGTTGAGCTCGGCCAGCAGCGGCGCGATCATCCGCATCTCGCGGCGCGCGCCGAACCAGTCCTCGATGCTGGGTAACAACGCCCCGCCGGCGACGACCGCCATGGCACAGCCCAACAGTGTCGCGGCTGCGCCGACGCCGAGCGCGTCGGTGGTTCCGACGGCGCGAAGCAGGAAGAAAGCGCTCGCCAGCACGATGAGCACCATGCCCATACTGAAGACGAACAGCGCCCGCCCGCGTCGGGTGCGATTGGAGTGGCGGACTCCCGCCCATGCGACAAGTGTCAACGCCAGGAGCACGTAGAGCATCGGCAACAGCCAGGCCGAGGAGCCGCCCGGCGCCAGGTGTCGGCGCAGATACTCCTCGGGCGCCATCTCGGCTTCCTTCTCCCTGCGGAAGAACCCGACCAGCGTGACCGCGGCGATGCCGGCTGCGAAGACGTACTGCCCGATGGCAATCCGGCGGATGGTGGCCGGCGTGCGATCGGAGGCCACCGTCGTGATCATCACGCAGCTGCCCGCCGCGCATGCGATCAAGGCCACCTGGCTCAGCGCCACCGAGACATTGGGCCAGCGCAACGCGGTATCGATGAGCAGGGTCAGGGGCTGCCAGTTGAGGGCTGCCACCATGCCCAGACTCCCCAGCGCGAGGATCATCGCGGTACTCACCAGGGATTGCTTGTTCACCAACGCCCAGCCGATTCGTAGGCCGGTGGCCAGTCCCAGCAGACCGGCGATCACCCAGACCGTCAACCAAACGCCTCTCCGAGCCGAACCTGCACGATCGACGATCGATCCGAGGGCAGCCGGCCCAGTCGGTAGATCAACAACGCCGCGAAATCCTCGGCCTCCTGCTCGGCTTCCTCGCCAGCCGGGCCCATGCAGCCGGTGCGCTGATTGAGCATGTAGCCGATCAGGTCCGAGCCGGCGAGCTCGGTGACCTCGCGGGCCGCCTCCACGACGGGCGTGCCGGCATGTCCGAGGACCAGATGACCCAGTTCATGGGCCAGCGTCCGGTCCCAGGCCGGCAAGCCCTTCTGGATCAGGAAGACGTCGTGATCGGCGTACTGACGCCATTGACCGCACACTCCGGCAGGGAGATCGGCCATCTTGATCTGGATCGGGCGGCCCTGGTCGTCGGCGACCGCCTCGACCAGACGTGGCAGCGTGACCTCACCCCGGCGCGGGGCGAGATCGAGAACGGAACTCACTGCACGGGTCACCCGACGGCTCGCAGGCATGAGGTCTCCTTTCTGACCATTCCACTATGGCGCTGACGTTCGCTGAACGGGAGTGAAACGCTCAACTCGCGAGCCACCCCGGCCGGTCTGCCGAGACCACGGCGCCGCCGAATTTGCTGGCGCGGCTCCGAATCCACGTCCTCATCATCTCTTACACGTCGGCAGGCAGATCGGCAGTCCTTCCGGCAATTCTCGCACACCGTGCCAGATGTGTTTGCTGATGCAGTCTCTCGGCCAGGTCGGCGGGGCAGCGAAATGCGCGGCATGGTAAGAGCGATAGGGTTGGCCGCGACGTAGGCATGTGCTGTGCCGACCGCATGACACATCGACGATTATGACCGGGAGGCGCCGCCGATGGCCCTGTTCAAGCGACGCAAGAGCCGGGCGACACGGCGTGCCGAAGCCAAGGCGATCAAGGCGAAAGCCAAGCTCGAGGCCAGGCTGGCGGCCAAGAACGACGCCCGGCGCATCAAGGCCGACCGCAAGGCGGCGACCCGTGCGGTCAAGGCACAGCTCAAGGCTCAGCACGACAGCGACCGTGCCGCCCTGAAAGTGGCCGAAACCCAGTTGAAGGCGGTGCGCGAGGGCAAGCTGCTCTCGCCGATCAAGATCCGCCGCGCGCTGACGGTGTCCCGTCTGCTGGCTCCGGTGCTGGTGCCGCTGGCGTATCGAGGAGCGATCGCGGTTCGTGGTCTGCTCGACCAACGGCGCGCGGATCAGCTCGGCGTCCCGCTGAGTCAGGTGGGCCAGTTCTCCGGCCACGGCGCCGCGCTGTCGGCACGCATCACCGGCGCCGAGCAGGCGGTGCGCCGGGTCGCCGAGAAGAACCCCAAGGATGCCGAGACGCGCGCCTTCGTCTCCGCGATCAACGATCGGCTCACCGATCTCGCGGCAGCGGTGACGGCCGCGGAGAACATGCCGTCAGCGCGCCGCCGGTCGGCGCACGCGGCGATCGGCGATCAGCTCGACGGTATCGACGCTGACGTACTGGCCCGGCTCGGGTTGCCGTGATCCGGCTTCTCGCCGCCGTGCTCGCGGCAGTGTTCGCGCTGCTCGGTTCCAGCGGCGCCGGCGTGGCGTCGGCGCACGCCGCGTTGGTGTCCTCCGATCCGGCGGCCGATGCGCAGTTGGCGGAGGCGCCGAGCACGGTCCGTGCGACGTTCAGCGAGGACCTGCAGAGCGCATTCGCCGCGATGACGGTCGTCGGTCCGGACGGCAACCTGTGGTCGACCGGGGACCCCAGGATCACCGGTCCGGTGGCCGAGGTCGACCTGCGCCCGCTCGGCCCGGCGGGCACCTACACCGCCAATTACCGTGTCACCTCCGCCGACGGACACGTCATCAGCGGATCCTGGTCGTTCGAGCTGACCGTGGCCCGCACCGCGACACCGGGTCCGCCGGTCGCCGCGCCTGCGGCCGCCGAGCCGGCGGTCGAGCGCGGACTGCCGGTATGGCCCTTCGTCGCGGGCGCGGTCGTGCTCGTCGGCGCCGGGGTGTGGTGGAGCCGACGCCGACGTTCGTGAGCGGGCTGCGGCGCGCCGGGCAGGGCCTCCTGGTCGCGACCGCGGGTGTGGTGCTGGCCTGGGCGCTGGCACGTCCCCAGCTGTCGTTGCCGATCACGTCGACCCGCATGCTGGCCGACGGTGCGGCCGTGGTGGTGCTGGGGTTGGCCATGCTGCCGTATCTGGACGTCGCGCGTTATCGCACCGAGCTGGCGACCCGCAGATCGCCCGCACTGGCCACGGCCGCGTGGCTGTGGCTGGCCGCCGAACTCGTGCGGTTGATCACGGCGGCCGCCGTGATCAACCGCACGAGTTCGGCGGCCAGCCACAGCCACGCGGCCGTGGCCAGTGCGGGCGATCTGCGGGTCGCCAGCTCGGTGCGATAACGCGCGACGTCCAGATACGGCAGCATGGCCAACCCCAGCACCACCACGGCCGCACCGTCGGCCAGCATGCGGGTCGACGTGATCGGCAACGACAGCTGGGGACGTGCCAGCGCCCAGGCCAGCACCACACCCGCGGTCGCGACCAGGAGGCCCTGCCCGGCGCGCCGCAGCCCGCTCACGAACGTCGGCGTCGGCTCCACCACACCCCGGCGCCGACGAGCACGACCGCGCCCGCGACGAAGGGCCATACCGGCAGTCCGCGCTCGACCGCCGGCTCGGCGGCCGCAGGCGCGGCGACCGGCGGACCCGGTGTCGCGGTGCGGGCCACGGTCAGCTCGAACGACCAGGATCCGCTGATGACGTGTCCGTCGGCGGAGGTGACACGGTAATTGGCGGTGTAGGTGCCCGCCGGGCCGAGCGGGCGCAGGTCGACCTCGGCCACCGGACCGGTGATCCTGGGGTCCCCGGTCGACCACAGGTTGCCGTCCGGACCGACGACCGTCATCGCGGCGAATGCGCTCTGCAGGTCCTCGCTGAACGTCGCACGGACCGTGCTCGGCGCCTCCGCCAACTGCGCATCGGCCGCCGGATCGGAGGACACCAACGCGGCGTGCGCCGACGCCACGCCGGCGCCGCTGGAACCGAGCAGCGCGAACACTGCCGCGAGCACGGCGGCGAGAAGCCGGATCACGGCAACCCGAGCCGGGCCAGTACGTCAGCGTCGATACCGTCGAGCTGATCGCCGATCGCCGCGTGCGCCGACCGGCGGCGCGCTGACGGCATGTTCTCCGCGGCCGTCACCGCTGCCGCGAGATCGGTGAGCCGATCGTTGATCGCGGAGACGAAGGCGCGCGTCTCGGCATCCTTGGGGTTCTTCTCGGCGACCCGGCGCACCGCCTGCTCGGCGCCGGTGATGCGTGCCGACAGCGCGGCGCCGTGGCCGGAGAACTGGCCCACCTGACTCAGCGGGACGCCGAGCTGATCCGCGCGCCGTTGGTCGAGCAGACCACGAACCGCGATCGCTCCTCGATACGCCAGCGGCACCAGCACCGGAGCCAGCAGACGGGACACCGTCAGCGCGCGGCGGATCTTGATCGGCGAGAGCAGCTTGCCCTCGCGCACCGCCTTCAACTGGGTTTCGGCCACTTTCAGGGCGGCACGGTCGCTGTCGTGCTGAGCCTTGAGCTGTGCCTTGACCGCACGGGTCGCCGCCTTGCGGTCGGCCTTGATGCGCCGGGCGTCGTTCTTGGCCGCCAGCCTGGCCTCGAGCTTGGCTTTCGCCTTGATCGCCTTGGCTTCGGCACGCCGTGTCGCCCGGCTCTTGCGTCGCTTGAACAGGGCCATCGGCGGCGCCTCCCGGTCATAATCGTCGATGTGTCATGCGGTCGGCACAGCACATGCCTACGTCGCGGCCAACCCTATCGCTCTTACCATGCCGCGCATTTCGCTGCCCCGCCGACCTGGCCGAGAGACTGCATCAGCAAACACATCTGGCACGGTGTGCGAGAATTGCCGGAAGGACTGCCGATCTGCCTGCCGACGTGTAAGAGATGATGAGGACGTGGATTCGGAGCCGCGCCAGCAAATTCGGCGGCGCCGTGGTCTCGGCAGACCGGCCGGGGTGGCTCGCGAGTTGAGCGTTTCACTCCCGTTCAGCGAACGTCAGCGCCATAGTGGAATGGTCAGAAAGGAGACCTCATGCCTGCGAGCCGTCGGGTGACCCGTGCAGTGAGTTCCGTTCTCGATCTCGCCCCGCGCCGGGGTGAGGTCACGCTGCCACGTCTGGTCGAGGCGGTCGCCGACGACCAGGGCCGCCCGATCCAGATCAAGATGGCCGATCTCCCTGCCGGAGTGTGCGGTCAATGGCGTCAGTACGCCGATCACGACGTCTTCCTGATCCAGAAGGGCTTGCCGGCCTGGGACCGGACGCTGGCCCATGAACTGGGTCATCTGGTCCTCGGACATGCCGGCACGCCCGTCGTGGAGGCGGCCCGCGAGGTCACCGAGCTCGCCGGCTCGGACCTGATCGGCTACATGCTCAATCAGCGCACCGGCTGCATGGGCCCGGCTGGCGAGGAAGCCGAGCAGGAGGCCGAGGATTTCGCGGCGTTGTTGATCTACCGACTGGGCCGGCTGCCCTCGGATCGATCGTCGATCGTGCAGGTTCGGCTCGGAGAGGCGTTTGGTTGACGGTCTGGGTGATCGCCGGTCTGCTGGGACTGGCCACCGGCCTACGAATCGGCTGGGCGTTGGTGAACAAGCAATCCCTGGTGAGTACCGCGATGATCCTCGCGCTGGGGAGTCTGGGCATGGTGGCAGCCCTCAACTGGCAGCCCCTGACCCTGCTCATCGATACCGCGTTGCGCTGGCCCAATGTCTCGGTGGCGCTGAGCCAGGTGGCCTTGATCGCATGCGCGGCGGGCAGCTGCGTGATGATCACGACGGTGGCCTCCGATCGCACGCCGGCCACCATCCGCCGGATTGCCATCGGGCAGTACGTCTTCGCAGCCGGCATCGCCGCGGTCACGCTGGTCGGGTTCTTCCGCAGGGAGAAGGAAGCCGAGATGGCGCCCGAGGAGTATCTGCGCCGACACCTGGCGCCGGGCGGCTCCTCGGCCTGGCTGTTGCCGATGCTCTACGTGCTCCTGGCGTTGACACTTGTCGCATGGGCGGGAGTCCGCCACTCCAATCGCACCCGACGCGGGCGGGCGCTGTTCGTCTTCAGTATGGGCATGGTGCTCATCGTGCTGGCGAGCGCTTTCTTCCTGCTTCGCGCCGTCGGAACCACCGACGCGCTCGGCGTCGGCGCAGCCGCGACACTGTTGGGCTGTGCCATGGCGGTCGTCGCCGGCGGGGCGTTGTTACCCAGCATCGAGGACTGGTTCGGCGCGCGCCGCGAGATGCGGATGATCGCGCCGCTGCTGGCCGAGCTCAACGAGCGTCACCCCGACGTAGGGATCGGTGTACGACCCCGCGGGCCGTTGCTGTTCCGGGTGGCCGAGCAGATGTCCCTGATATCCGACTCGCTCTACCTGGAGGCGATCGCCGCCGAGAGTGAGCATCGCCGTACCACCTCGGTGGGTGCCAAACCCGATACCGAGCAGGCGCTCAACATCGCCGATATCGCCGACCTGGACTCACCGCCGGTGCCCGCCGAGGAACAGGCTCGCGGCATCGCAAGGTGGATATACGACGGTCGCGACGGCACCGCGGCCGATGCGCACGCGTCGTTCCCCGGCTTGAACTGGCTACGCCAGCCGACGACCTTGTCCGATCGGGAATGGATCCTGGCGATCGCCGAGCAGTATCAGGATCTGGTCGAGCAGCCCTGAACGCACGAACGGTGCCTCGCGCTCATGCGCTCGGCACCGTTCGGGTGGTGATCCGTGGAGGGATTCAGCCGTCGAGGTTCTCCCGGCGGCGGAGCTCGTCGACCTTCTGCGCGAGATCCTGCTGCGACTCCTGCGACAGGCCGACGGTGCGCGCAGCGATGCGGCGCACGCCCTCGTCGCGCATGCTGGCCAGCCAGGTCAGTTCCTTGTCGAGCTTCTCGTAGTACTCGTCATCGGTGAAGTAGGCCGGCTTGATCCGGAAGAAGTTGGCCAGGGCGGTCATCGTGGTGGCCGACGGGTTCGTACGGTTGCCCGAGCGCAGCTGGGAGAGGTACGGAGCGGACATCGTGACGCCCTCGGCCTTCAGGGCGCCGATCACCTCAGCAGACGTATGCGGTCCCCGGCCCGGAGGGTAAACCGTATCGAAGAGGCGGTTCAGGCGGGCGGCGAACGTCTTGCTCATCTAACTTTCCTCCACATGGCGTACGAGCGAAATGCACGTGCTTCGTATTTGCTGATCATCGTAGCGAGAGTTAACGCCACAACCAAGTGCAAACCAGTGAAAAGTAACACTACCCCCAGTTTGGGTGTCGGGCGAGGGCATGTAGTGCACGTCAACGATGTGATCGCCGAAACGCTGTCAAAGCTGGCGAAGAAAATAATGACGCAGACGTTGTTTTGCCGAGATCAACTGATCTTGACATGTTGTCACTCTGACCCCAGAGCTGATCGCCTGTGCGCAGGCGTCACACAGCAAAGCCGGTGGTCCGCTTTGCTGGGGTAACGGGCGAAGTCCAGGGCAGGTAAACACCCGCCACCTCGACGGGTGCAACAGAATTGCTGGCCGCCATGCAGCCATTCGTACCGGTTCGTGGCCGAACCGGTACCGATGCCGGGCGGCTCAGGCGGCCAGCAGCATCGCCATGATGGCGGTGTCCGGATGGCTGATCGGATCGACGCCCACCCGGCTCACCATGGAGGTGATGGTGCCGTCGGATTCCGCTTCCACCCATGCCGCCCGGTGCTCAAGGCCCAGGTGCGGAATCCCGGGCAACAGGACGCACCCGGAGGCTGCGCCGGCGCACTCGGGTAGCGACGGCGTCGTCTCCGACGGCGGGTGCAGCATCAACAGTGCGGGCGGCTGGTGGTCGGCGAAGAACCCGGGCGGCAGCGCCGAATCCCCCACCACCGGACCCTCGGCGAGGACGAGTCCGACCGTGCCCGGCTCGGGCTGATCGGGAAGTTCTTCTCGCACGCCGAAGATCGTCGTGGTGGACAGCAAGCCGGGCAGTGAGGCGACTCGGACGGCGACGATCAGCAGCTGCGCCCATTCCTTGGTGGAATCCGGCCAGCGGCCCGACACCACGAAACCCTTCAGGGTGCCTCGCGAATGGAACGGGGCAATTTCGATCGCCTTACCGGCACCGGTGTCCATCTGGCCTCCCGACAGTCGCTCGCTGCTACTACTCCGACACAGCTGTGGGTCGCTGTGACTCAGGATGCTGCAGTGGCGGGTTAGCACGCAAGAGGATCGGAGTGCCAATCAGACGCAGGAAGCCCCGCGGGCCGTGGCACGCGGGGCTTCCGACGAACGGGGGGACTTACCCGAAGATGAGGCCGCCGGTCTTGGCGGTTGCCTTGGCGTAGCGGTCTTGGACGTCGGCCCAGTTGACGACGTTCCAGAAGGCCTTGACGTAGTCGGCCTTGA
>NZ_AOHQ01000134.1:0-89787 GCF_000416385.1 Mycobacterium sp. VKM Ac-1816D | reverse complement strand
TCCATCACNGTGGCTGGCAGGTCTACCTCGGTAGGGACCGCCACCCCTGGTTCATCCCGCCCCACGCACCCGGCGGGCCCGAACCGGAGCATCTGCGCTCCCACACCCGGCGCACCATGACCGACCTACCCACCGCCGCATAACCTCAAGGCCCCAAAGCTGCAGCGCACCTTGACAACTAAACAGAGAAGCCGGGCCGACGTGTCAGGAGGCCTGCGCCGCCTCATCGGCGGTGATGTTCAGCACCGCCTCGTGGATGAGGGCGAGTACAGCATCGAGCACCGCGCCCGCGTGCTTGCCGCGTGCGTAACTGCGCAGCACCACGCGGCGGGTCCCCAGGCCCGGCACGTCGACCGTCTCGACACCGTCCTGCGGCATGCCTCGCAGCGCAAGCATCGGGATCAGCGTCATGCCCTCGCCAGCGGCCACCAGTGCCAAAGCGGTCTGGGTGCCGAAGTAGCGGTGCACGATCGGCTGATTCAGTCCGATGGAGCGGCTCAGCCGCGCAGCCGCCCTGGCCGTCGCCGACGACGGTTCGACGCCGACCCATGGCAGCGGCAGGCGGCCCAGTTCGGTGACATCGGTGGCCAGGGTGCCTGCCGGCACCGCCAGTTTCCATGGTTCGTCGAGCAGGGGTACCTCGACGATGCCGGCCGGCGGCCGTCTCGGTGTATCCGCGGAATCCAGTTCGACTATGGCAGCGTCCAATTCGCCATCCTTGAGCGCGCGCATCAGCGGCTCCTGGTCTGCCTCGACGATCTCGAACCGGATGCCCGGCATTTGATGGCGCCACTCCGGCAGCATCGGCGCGATCACGACCGACAGGAAGCTCTGGAACCCGCCGAGGCGCATGGTGCCGTGGATCTCGGCTTCGCCACGCTCCAGCTGCAACTGTGCCTCGGCCAGTGCGCGTTCGATCTGCTGCGCGGCCTCGGCCAGGATCTGGCCCTCGTGGGTGAGCGCCGAACCGTTGGTGGTGCGGGTGATCAGGACGCGGTCTGTCTCACGTTCCAATCGGGTGATCTGCTGCGAGACCGCCGACGGCGTCATCTGCAGGTCATCAGCTGCGGCGAGAACGCCGCCTTCGCGGGCCACCGCCAGTAGATAGCGCAGTCGGCGCGGATCGATCTCCATTCACAAAAACTACATTGATAGTACACATCTATTCAATTGTGTTTAACGCACACAAAGTTGATACTTCTGCTGGTTTGGATGGCACGAAGGCGGTTTTCGATGATTGCGGCAACCCTTGGTTGGGTCGGGGCGGCGGGTACGTTGTTCGCGTACCTGGCGGTCAGTCGTGGTTGGCTCGGCGGGAAGTCGCGCCGCTACGCCGCGCTCAACATCACGGGTGGACTGATGGCGGGCGCCGCCGCGGGGATGTATGGCGCCTGGCCGAGTGCCGCGTCGAACCTCGTCTGGGCGTTGATCGGGGTGGCGTCCTTGTCGACCCATCTGCGGGAGGCACGCCGACATCGGCTGGTGCTGGTCTCGACCATGCCGGCACCGCGCTACTCGCTTCGGCGGGTCATCGCCGCACCGTCGACTCCGGCCGCGCAAGTCGCCGAGGCGCAACCCTGCGCCTGAGCGCACAGTCCGCGCCGACGCTTCGGCAGACGAGGGAGAGTTTCACCCCACCAAGGTGCTGGCGGCCTCCACCATGTGCCCGGTGACGGTAGCTGCTGCTCCGTCACCGTCGCCGGATTCGATGGCGTCGACGATGTCGTAATGACGCTTGGCGTTCATGTTGCGTATGGCGCGGTCGACGCCGGAGAACATGATCGACATCCGGATGCTGCCCTCCAACGAGGTCCACTGGTGCACCAGCGTCTCGTTGCCGGTGAGCTGGCACATGGTCCGGTGGAACCGGAGGTCGGCCTCGATTCTGTCCTCCAGATTGGCCTCGGCCCAGCGGTCCATATCGTCAACAGCGGCGCGCAACGTGGCGACGATGTCGACCCGCTCGGCGCGCGACGCGAGCTCGCGCGCGGCCAGCGATTCGAGCGCTGCCCGCACGTTGAAGATGTCGCGGATCTCCTTGGCGTCGAGATGGCGCACCGACAACCGGCCGCGGGCTCCCGCCGAGATGAGCCCCTCCTGCTGGAGCTGGCGCATGGCCTCGCGCAGCGTGCCGCGGCTGATCTGGAGCGCATCGGACAGATCCGTCTCGACCAGGTGGGTACCCGGCGTCAGCTGGCCCGTGGTGATCGCCCGGCGCAGCGCGGTCAGCGCCTGCTCACGCAGACTCGTCTTCTCCAACCGCAGCAGCGATGTGGAATCCACGGACATGCCGCGCTCCTTGATTGTCAACATTCAGTTGTCAACACCCTACAGACGTTCCAGCACGGTGGCGACCAGACGCGCAGTGGCCAGGCCGTACCTGTCGTGCAGGGTCGGCAGGGCGCCGGCCGCCAGGAACTCGTCGGGCAAGGCCACCGGGGTGATCTGTTTGGCCACCCCACGTTGCACCGCAGCGGCCGCGACCGTCTCGAACAATCCACCGACCACGGTGTGGTTCTCACAGGTCAGCACCAGGCGATCCGTATCCACCTGGGCGAGAACCGTTTCGGCGTCGAACGGTTTGATGGTCGGGGTGTGCACGACGGCCACGTCGACATTGTGTGCAGCCAACTGCTCGGCAGCCTGGAGTGCCCGCATGGTCATCAGCCCCGACGAGATCAACACGACATCGGCACCCCCGCGCAGCACCTTGGCCTTGCCGAGCTCGAAGCGGTAGTCGTACTCGTCGAGCACGGTCGGGACGTTGCCGCGCAGCAGGCGTAGATAGGTGGGCCCCAGGTGGTCGGCGAGCTGGGGCACGGCCTGCTCGATGTCCACCGAATCACACGGGTCCACGATCGTCAGGTTGGGCATACCGCGAAAGATCGCGATGTCCTCGGTCGCCTGGTGGGATGGGCCGTAGCCGGTGGTCAGCCCGGGCAGTCCGCCGACGACGTTGACATTGAGGTTCGGTTCGGCGATGTCCAAGCAGATGAAGTCATACGCCCGTCGGGCTGCGAATACCGAGTAGGTGGAGGCGAACGGGACCAGGCCGGTCTCGGCCATACCCGCCGCCGCACCGAACAGCAACTGCTCAGCCATGCCCATCTGAAAGAATCGGTCCGGGAACTCTTTTGCGAAGATGTGCATGTCGGTGTACTTGCCAAGGTCGGCGGTGAGCCCGACGATGCGGTCGTTCTCCCGGGCCGCCTGGACCAGCGCGTGTCCGAACGGCGCGGGGCTGGTCTTCTGGCCCGGATCGGCGAACGACGCGATCATTGCCGAGGTCTTGAGCTTGGCCGGCGCGCTCATGCTGAAACTCCTTGGTAGCCCTCGGTCAACTGCTCGCGGCAGATCTGCCATTCGTCGGCCTCGATGCGCATGAAATGCGCCTTCTCCCGGTTCTCCAGCAGCGGTACCCCACGGCCGATCCTGGTGTCGCACAGGATGACCGACGGCTTGTCGGTGCTCACCGAATCGAAGGCTCCCAGCAGCGCATCGACGTCGTTGCCGTCCACTCGTGCGACATGCCAACCGCAGGCTGCCCATTTGTCGGCCACCGGTTCGGTGCGCAGCACCCCGGCGGTCGGGCCGTCGGCCTGTAGCGCGTTGATGTCGACCATGGCGATCAGATTGCCCAGACCGTGATGGGAAGCGCCCATCGCGGCCTCCCATGTCGACCCCTCGTCGAGCTCGCCGTCGGACAGAAAGTTGATCACCCGTGCGGGGTTGCCCTGGTGGCGCAGGCCCAGCGCCATCCCGACCGCGACGGTCAGTCCGTGCCCCAGTGAACCACCGGAAATCTCCATTCCCGGTGTGTAGCTGGCCATTCCGGACATCGGCAGCCGGGATTCGTCGGAACCATACGTGTCCAGCTCCTCGACGCTGATGATCCCGGCCTCGGCGAGTGCGGCGTACAGACCGATCGCGTAGTGGCCGGTCGAGAGCAGGAATCGGTCCCGGTCGGCCCAGTGCGGATCGTCGGCACGGAACGTCAGTTGGTCGATGTAGACCGCGGCGAGCATGTCGGCGGCGCCCAGTGCTTGTCCGACATAGCCCTGGCCCTGTGCCTCACCCATGTTCAGCGCATGGTGGCGCATCCGGTACGCAGCCTGGCGTACCCGCTCGGTGCGCATCAGCGGACCAGTTCGTGGTGGTTGGCGACGGCGTCGTCAGCGGCCTTGCGCTCGGCGGGCCCCCAGGTTTCGCGGGTGAGCAGTGCCGCCCACAGACCGATCGCGGCGTAGCAGGAGAACAGCAGCGCCGGGCCCATCCAGCCGAAGCCCTCGAAGAGCAGGGTGGTGATGAACGGGGTGAAGCCGGACACCATCGCCGAGATCTGGTAAGCCAGCGAGGCTCCCGAGGTGCGGGTCGCCGCGGTGAACAACTCGGGGAACCACGCGCCCTGGGCGCCGGCCAGGGCGTTCTGGCACACGGTGTAGGCGAGCACGAAGGTCACCACGATCAGCAACATCAGCCCGGTGTTCACCATGGCGAACATCAGTACTCCGAACGGAATGCCGAAGGCGCACACGGCCAGATAGACCGGCCGGCGTCCGACCTTGTCGGTGAGTGCGGCCCAGCCAAAGGTGGCGAAGATGCCCAGGAATGAGGCGACGCACAGTGCGGTAAGTGTCTGACTGGCGGTGGCCAGGCCGGAATTCTTCAGGTAGCTGATCATGTAGGTGATGGCGACGGCATAGCCGGCCGTCTCGGCGACGCGAAGGCCGATGCCGCGCACGATGTTTCGCCAGTCCTTCTTGACCACCTCGACAATGGGTGACTTGACGATCTTGCCGGAATCCTTGACGTCGGTGAACACCGGTGACTCGGGGACCTTGGCGCGGATGATCAGGCCGACGATCACCAGGATCAAGCTGGCCAGGAACGGCACCCGCCAGGCCCAGTCTCCGGGCAGGTGGACGCTGACCAGGAAGGTCAGGTTGGCCAGCAGCAGGCCGACCGGGAAGCCGGCCTGGACGATGCCGGTGTAGCGGCCCTTCTGCTTCCAGGGGGAGTGCTCATAGCTCATCAGGATGGCCCCGCCCCATTCGGCGCCGAAGGCAAGACCCTGGATGATGCGCACGGTCACCAGCAGGACCGGCGCCAGCACGCCGACCGCGGCGTAGGTCGGCAGCAGACCGATGGCGAAGGTGGCCAGACCCATGATGATCAGGGAGGCGACCAGCACCGGCTTGCGGCCGACCTTGTCACCGAGGTGTCCGCCGATGATGCCGCCGATCGGGCGCGCGGCGAAGCCGACACCGAGGGTGGCGAAGGCGGCCAGTGTGCCGGCGACCGGGCTGGAGTTCGGGAAGAACGCGGTGCCGAAGTACAGCGCCGCGGCGGTACCGAATCCGATGAAGTCATAGGTCTCGATGACGGCGCCGACTCCGGAACCGACGGCGACCCGCTTGGCCTCCGGCGTCCCGTTGACCGGGCCCCGCATCTTCAGAGCTTCGTCGCTCATGGTGGACATCCTTTCAAATCGGCTCGACCTGGCGTTACGACCAACTGAGCAGGTCATTGTCGACGGTTGACAGTGCCGCGGCAGGTTCAGTGTGACCACGCCCACAGCGCGATGTCAACAGTCAACAGGAAACTTGTGTTGCCCGTTGACTGTTAACAGTCAACTCGGATAGTGTGCCGGGCATCACAACGTACGGAGGTGTCATGACCGGTCGATTCAGCAGCAGGCTGGGCTGCTCGACAATCAGCTTCAGGCATCAAGACCTGGCTGGCGCCTTGACGACCATTGCCGGCCTTGGCTTCACCGAGATCGATCTCGGTGCCTTGCCCGGTGTGTGCGACCACGTTCCCTATGTGCTCGACGAGGCTGCGGTCGATGACGTGGCGCGCACGGTGGCGGCATCGGGGCTGAGGGTCCGTTCGATCAACGGGGATATCGGCGACCTGAACGCCGCACGCCGGGGCGATTGGAGTGACGGGGGAGAATCCGGACCGGATGGCAACGACGGCCGCGATCGGCACACCGAGATGCTCGTCGAACTCGCGGCCGCGACCGGTGCCGAAGCGCTCGTGCTGCCCTGTGGGGCGCTCGACCACCAGCCGATCGAGTCACTGTCGGTCGACCTGGACCGGGTGGCCGCCGAACTGCATAGCGCGGCGTCCGCCGCCGAACGGCGCGGGGTGGCTGTGTGGACGGAGTCCCTGCATTACCACCGGCTGTGCTTCAACCTCGAACGCGCCCAAGCACTGACCGACCGGCTCGACGGGCGCGTCGGCATCGTGCTCGATTTCAGCCATGTCGTCGCGTCCGGCGGCGACCCGGTCGAATTCGTCGACCGTTTCGGACCGCGCATCGCCCACGTCCATATTCGCGATGCAGTACCCGGCAACATCAATCTCTCGCCAGGCAATGGCGCGGTCGACTTCGGCCGCGGCCTCAAGGCGCTCGCTGATGCCGGTTACACCGGCCACTTCTCGCTGGAACTCGAAACCCGCGATGTCACCCACGATGAGCGGCCCGCGGCAACTACCGCCGCCGGGCTGTTGATCACCGATCTGATCTGAGGAGTCATGATGTCCGCCGACAAAACAGCCGTGGTTACCGGCGCCACCTCCCCGAAGGGCATCGGCGTTGCCGTTGCCGAGCGCTACGCCCGGGAAGGCTGGGCCGTGGTGATCCTCGACCTCGATGGTGAGAAGAGCGCCAAGATCGCCGCCGAGGTCGGGAACCAGTACGCGGTACCGGCTTTTGGTCACGCGGTGGATGTGACCTCTCCCGATTCGGTGGACGAGGCCTACGCCGCCGTCGCCGCCGAGGTCACCGCGGGCAATCTGCCCCCGGTCGGCGCGCTGGCCAACATCGCCGGCATCACGTCGCCCGTGCCGTTTCTGGAGACCGACCTCGACCTGTGGAACAAGGTCATGGCCGTCAACGCCACCGGCACCTACCTGGTCACCAAGGCGTTCCTGCCCGCCATGATCGAGCAGGGCTGGGGTCGCATCGTCAACATGTCCTCGGTCAGCGCGCAGCGCGGCGGCGGCGTCTTCGGCAAAGTCCCCTACTCGTCGGCCAAGGCCGCCATCCTCGGCTTCACCAAGTCGCTGGCCCGCGAGATCGCCGACACCGGCGTCACCGTCAACGCCGTCACCCCCGGTGCGGTCGACACCAACATCCGCGTCGGTTCCACCGATGAGCAGGAGGCCAAGCTGGCCGCCGACATCCCGGTCGGGCGTACCGCCACCACCGAGGAGGTCGCCGCCGTGATCACCTTCCTGTCCAGCAAGGACGCCAGCTACCTGACCGGGACCACCGTTGATATCAACGGCGGCAGCCACATTCACTAGATGAGGTCAGCGTCATGACTCGACTGTTCAACGACCCGGCCACCTTCACCGAGGACATGCTCGCCGGATTTCTCGATGCGAATGCCCACTACGTCAGCGGTGTGCCCGGCGGCGTCGTACGGGCCACCGAGACCCCGCCCGGCAAGGTGGCGGTTGTCGTGGGCGGTGGGTCAGGGCACTATCCCGCGTTCTGCGGCGTGGTCGGCCACGGCTTCGCCGACGGTGCGGTGGTGGGCAACATCTTCACCTCACCGTCGGCGCAGGAGGCCGCCTCGGTCGCCCGGGCTGCGCACGGCGACGCCGGGGTGCTGTTCCTGACCGGCAACTACGCCGGCGACGTGATGAACTTCGGGCTGGCGGTTTCCCAGTTGCAGTCCGAAGGCATCGACGCGCGCTTTCTCGTCGTGACCGATGACATCGCCAGTGCCGCAGCCGAGGACATCACCAAACGCCGCGGGATCGCCGGTGACTTCACCGTGTTCCGCTGCGCCGGCGCGGCCGCCGAAGAAGGCGCAGACCTCGACGCCGTCCAACGGATTGCCGCCATGGCCAATGCCGCTACCCGCACGCTGGGTGTCGCGTTCGACGGGTGCACGCTGCCCGGCGCGGCTCAGCCCTTGTTCACCGTGGCGGCCGGGCAGATGGATCTCGGTCTCGGGATCCATGGTGAGCCAGGGGTCTCCAGCCACGCGATGCCGACCGCGACCGAACTGGCCGAGCTGTTGGTTGCCGGTGTACTCGCCGAGAAGCCCGCCGGCGCATCGGATCGTGTCGCGGTCATCCTGAACGGACTGGGCCGTACCAAATACGAAGAGCTGTTCGTGGTCTGGAAGACCGTAGCGGCCCGACTCGCCGAATCCGGCCATACGGTGGTGTCCCCAGAGGTCGGTGAACTGGTCACGAGCCTGGACATGGCCGGTTGCTCGCTCACGGTGATGTGGCTCGACGATGAACTCGAGCGGCTGTGGACCGCGCCGTGCGACACCCCGGCCTATCGCAAGGGCAGCGTCACCGCGGCCGCGGCCGCGCGACGCACCACCGTGGCCGCCGCGACGCCGGCAACCGTGATCACCGCGGGCGACGAGCACTCCTGCCGTGTTGGGGCCGCTGTGGCACAGGGTATTTCCCGAATCGCGGCGCAGATGCGCAACGCCGAGGCCGAACTCGGCCGGATCGACGCCGTGGCCGGTGACGGCGACCACGGTCGCGGCATGGTCAAGGGCTCCAACGCGGCGGCCGCTGCCGCGGCGGCGACCGTGCAGGAGGCCGGCGGGACCGCGGCTGTCCTCGCCGCCGCCGGTGAGGCCTGGGCGGCGAAGGCCGGCGGGACCTCGGGCGTGCTGTGGGGCGCCGCACTGTCCGCGGGAGGCGACCGCCTCGGTAATGCAGGCGCACCCGCAGATCGCGACGTGGCCGCCGCCCTGCGCGCCGGACACGACGCGCTGACCACGCTCGGCGGGGCGCGGCCCGGCGACAAGACGATGTTGGACGCGCTGGCCCCCTTCGTGGACAGTGTCGAGACCGCGGTGGCCCGTGGAACCGATTGGCGCACCGCCTGGCTGGATTCGGTGGAGGTCGCCCAGAAGGCCGCCGCCGCCACCGCCGAGCTGCGTCCCAAGGTCGGACGGGCCCGTCCCCTCGCCGAGCGCAGCGTCGGCACCCCGGACGCCGGTGCGATATCCCTGGCCATGTGCATCCAGACCGTGGCCGATCTGATCGAAGGTGCGGTCATGCCGCCGCGAAGCGAAGTGGAGCAATCATGAAACTGCGAATTGTGGTGGGCTGCGATGACGCCGGCCTGCAGTACAAGGACGTCCTGCGCGCCGACCTCGAGGCCGACCCGAGGGTGGCCTCGGTGGTCGATGTCGGCGTCGGCGCAGACGAGCACACCGCCTACCCGCACGTCGCGGTGACCGCCGCCCGAATGGTCGCCGACGGCACCGCCGACCGCGCCCTGCTGGTCTGCGGGACCGGCCTCGGCGTCGCGATCGCCGCGAACAAGGTCCCTGGGGTGCGGGCTGTGACCGCGCATGACAGCTTTTCGGTGGAACGCGCCATCCTGAGCAACAACGCCCAGGTGTTGTGCTTCGGGCAGCGGGTGGTCGGCATCGAGCTGGCCCGCCGGTTGGCCGCCGAATGGCTGGGCTACGAGTTCGACCCGTCGTCGGCCTCGGCCGAGAAGGTCGCGGCGATCTGCGGCTACGAGCCGCAGCACGCGTGAACTAGTCTCGTCGGCGTGTCTGATGACCTCTGGGCTGCCGCGACCCGTCACCCGTTCCTCGACGCGGTGCGTGATGGAACTGTCGCCGCATCATCCTTCGACCGGTGGCTGTCTCAGGACGCGCTGTTCGTCGCCGACCTGCTGACCTTCCAGGCACGCCTGCTGGCCCGTGCTCCGCGCTCGGCACAGGGAGTGCTGGCCGGTGGGTGCGCGGCGTTGGTCGCCGAATTGGACTGGTTCGACGGCCACGCCGCCGACCGCGGGTTGGCCCCGGAACCCGAACCGTTACCGACCACGCTGGCCTACCGGGAGTTGTTGCGGCGGCTGGACAGCGAGCCGTTCGAGGCCGCCGCCACCGGCCTGTGGGTCATCGAGCGCGTCTACCTGCTGGGGTGGACTTCCGCGAAATCCGCCGACTCGCCGTACTCCGAGTTCATCGACCACTGGACGGTTCCGGAATTCGCCGACTACGTCGACGGTCTGGCAGTGCTGGCGCAGCCGCAGCGCCACGCCGACCTGGTCGACGAGGTGCTCCGGCTGGAGGTCGACTTCTGGAACATGGCCTGGGCGGACCCGTCATGAGTCTGTCCGCACAACTCTGGGCGGCCAATGCCGATATCGTCGCCGAGGTCCTGGACAATCCGTTCGTACGGGGAATCGGTGACGGGTCGCTGGACAAGGCCTGCTTCGCCGGTTATGTCGCCCAGGACGCGTACTTTCTCGAATCTTTTGCGCGCGCCTACGCATTGGCCTTGGTTCGCAGTCCCGACACGGAATCGCTGCTGACCTTTGCCGATCTCCTCGCCGGTGTTCGCGAGGAACTACGCCTACACGCCTCCTATGCCGCCCGGTGGGATATCGATATGGCGGCCGTGCAACCGGCAGCGGCCACACTGGCATACACAGAATTCCTGCTGGCGACCGCGGCCACCGGCGAAATCGGCGTCATCTGCGCGGCCATGACCCCCTGTATGCGGCTTTATGCCCACGTCGGCACGGCGCTGGATGCCGACAGCGCCGGGCCCTACGCCGAGTGGGTGAAGACATACGCCGATCCCGAGTTCGATTCGGTGGCAGCGCTTTTGGAGCGGCTCCTTGATCAGCATGGCGCGGATGTCCCGGCGGTCCGGGAGGCCTATCGCCGTGCGATGCGACTGGAACTCCAATTCTTCAGCGCCGCGTACAACGCCTGAAGCCGCTACCGGTGGCTACGCCTGCGAACCGTGGGCGATCGCGTCGACCACCGCTGCGCAGAACGCGGGCAGATCATCGGGCGACCGGCTGGTGATCAGGTTGCCGTCGATGACGACCTCCTCGTCGAGGACGGTCGCACCCGCATTGCGCAGGTCGGTGCGCAGACTGGGGTACGAGGTGAGGGTGCGGCCCTTGGCCACACCGGCCTCGACCAGGGTCCACGGACCGTGGCAGATGACCCCGACCGGTTTGCCCGATTCGACGAACGCCCGGACGAATGCGACCGCGTCGTCGTCGGCACGAAGCTTGTCGGCGTTGACCGTGCCGCCGGGTATCACGAGTCCATCGAATTCCTCGGCGCGAACGTCTTTGACCAGGCGGTCGACCTGATGACTACCGGACGGTTCCAGATCGTGATCACGAGCGGAGATGTCGCCGTCCTGCAGCGACAGCAGGGTCACGGTGGCGCCGGCCTTGTTCAGCGCGTCTCGAGGTTCGGTCAGCTCGACGCGCTCGACACCGTCGGTGGCGAGGATGGCAACGCTCTTCTCGGCGAGTACGGTATGTGGATCTGTCATCCGTCCCGGATTCCACGACCGCGACGCAGCCAAACACGCCGAGTTTTCAGAACTGCACGCCGCGGGTCAGCGCACCGTCGACCAGCAGATTGGTCCCTGTGATGAAGCCGGCGGCCGGACTGGACAGGAACACCACCGCGTTGGCCACCTCAGCAGGTGTGGCCATCCGCCCCGTCGGGTTCAGCGCAAGTGCGGTCGCGAACAGTTCCGGATCGTTCTGCTCGATCGACGACCAGACCCCGCCGGGGAAATAGGTGTTGCCGGGACTGACGGTGTTGGCCCGCACTCCTTTGCCTGCCAGCTGGTAGGCCAGGCCCTGTGTGTAGTGGATGATCGCGGCTTTCATGGTCCCGTAAGGCCCTGCCGCAAAATCGATCTCGCGTCCGGAGACGCTCGAGATGGTCACGATCGAGCCGGCGCCGCTTGCTTGCAGATGCGGCAGTGCGGCATCGACCAGACCGACCGTGCCCATCAGGTCGACCTCGAAGCTGGTGCGCCAGTTCTCCGCCGACTCCGGGATGGCCAGGGCGCTGACATTGGCGACCACACCGTCCAGGCCGCCGAGGGCCTCCGCGCTCGCGTCCACCCAGGCCGCCAGGGCCGCGGTCGCGCCCACATCGACAGCGGTTCCGATGGCGCCGCTGCCGAGTTCCCGCTGGGTCGCGGCGACAGCCTCGGAGGTGCGGGCGCAGAAGGCCACCGTTGCCCCTTCGGCGAGGAGGCCCTCGACCACCGCCCGGCCGATACCGCGGGTACCGCCGGTGACCGCGAAACGCTTGCCCTTGAGTCCGAGATCCATCGGTCATGCTCCTCAGTAGGTGATGCTGCCCAGAGTCTTTGCCGCAGAACGAAGCTCGGCATGCACACCGCCGTATGCCGCGGCGGTCGGCAACAGCTTCTTCTCGATCTTCGTCACCGAACTGTAGTTCGTGTCGACGACGTTCGCGATCGGTGCCAGCGATATCTGGGTCAGCAGCTGGTATGCATCGAAGCGGTCCAGCCCGTAGAGTTCGCCCAGCCAGGTGATCATCTCCACCTGTCCGGCCCGCCAGGCCTCCTCCAAGGGGCGGCCCGAGCCGATACACATCAGGTGGCTGTCGGTCTCCAGTCGCGGCCACGCGGGTCCGCCACCCTTGATCAGCTCGACGATGGCTGTGACGTTCATGGCGCCCTCCACGGCGGTGCCGCAGGACTCGCCCTCGCCCTGACGGTAGTGACCGTCACCGAGGGAGAACAGCGCGCCGGGCACGTTGACCCGCAGGTAACAGGTTGCGCCCGCGGTCATCTCCGGTGTGTCCATGTTGCCGCCGAACACGTCGGGTACCAACGAGGTGCGCACCTCTCGGCGGGCAGGGGCCACCCCCACCGTCCCGAGCATCGGATTGGCCGGCAGCGCGACCTCGAAGTTGCTGCCGTGGGCCGAGAAGCCGACGGTTCCGGTTGCCGGGTCATATTCATAGATCCAGGTGCGTTCGGTCAGGGGTTCCTGAAGTGTCGGGTTGACCGGGACACTGGTCAATCCTCCGAAGAACGGGATCAGGGTGGATGCGCCCCAGCCGCGGGCCGGAGTCAGGTCCACCAGATGCACGGCCAGCGTGTCGCCCGGTTCGGCACCCTCGATCCAGAACGGTCCGGTCTGCGGGTTGAGGTCCTCGGTGTCCAGTGCGCTGCTGGCGATGTCGTCGGCGCTGGTGATCCGGCCACCGTAGGCATCCTCGGTCCACAGCCGTAGTGCCGTCCCCGGCTTGATCCGCATGACCGGTTCGGCGCCACCGAAGGTGAAGGCGAACTGCTCGGGTGTCGGGACGAAAGTGATGTGGTCCATCCGGCCATCTTTGTCGCACTGCACCTGTGTGCGCCACCGATGACCGAAAGATGCTGCGGTGCAGCGCTAGTGAGCTGACCGACTTTTGGTCTGCTGCCTGCTTCCTATGCTGGCCCGCACTGCCGGGCCGTGAAGGTCGAGCCAGCTGCGTTCGGCGGCCTCGATGGCGGGACGCAGTTCGTCGTGCAATGCGGAGCCGCGGGCGCTGAGATACACCCGCACCTTGCGGCGGTCGAACTCGTCGACCTCGCGGTACACCAGCGAGCGGGATACCAGCTTGTCGACCACCCGGGTCTGGGTCGGTCCGGCGATCAGCGTGGCGGCCTGCAGCTCGGCCATCGTCAAGCCGTCACCGGTTGACAGGGCGTCGACGACGAGCCAGTGATCCAGTCCGAGATCGGCGCCCTGTAGTTCGGCTTCCAGGTCGCTGCCCAGGCGCCGTGCCGCGCGGAGTACGACGAGCGCTGTCGAATTACTCGCACCCGGTCCCGCCGACGCGCTCGACATGACGAATATCCCCTCAAACCCTTGCCGATCGCGTGTGAAGAGCGCGATACTTTCAGTTGGAAACGATAGCAGTCTAACGCGCATAAGCACAGGTGAGGACGAGAAGATGACGGGTCCGCCCTCGACAGGTGGCGACCCCGAGCGTTGGCGGATCGCCATGGTCCTGCCGCTGCAGGGCCCGGGCGGGGTGTTCGGGCCCGCCTGTGAGGCGGTCAGCCACCTCGTCGCCCAGGACCTCAATGCCGCGGGCGGTGTCCTTGGCCGTGAGGTGCAGATCGAGGTGGTCGACGGGGGAGCGGCCCCCGTCGTGGTCGCCGACCGGATCGATGCGCTCATCGGGTCCGGCCGCATCGACGCGGTCAGCGGGTGGCACATCTCTTCGGTGCGCAACGCGCTGGCGCCGGTGGTCGCCGGACGGGTGCCGTATGCGTACCCGGCGTTGTACGAGGGCGGTGAGCGGCGGCGCGACATCTACTGCTGTGGGGAGACTCCGGACGCGCAGATCGCTCCGGCGTTGCGATGGTTGCGCGACAACGTCGGTGCTCGCCGGTGGTTCATCGTCGGCGACGATTACGTCTGGCCGCGCTCGTCGATGGATTCGGTACGCCGTTACGCACGCGAGCTCGATCTGGATATCGTCGGCGGTCGGTTTGTCGATCTCGGCAGCGCCGATATGACCGAGGTGGTCCGCGCGGCGATGGCATCCGGTTGTGATGCCGTTCTGATGCTGCTGGTCGGACACGACGCCATCGAATTCAACCGCACGTGTGCCGAACTCGACGCCGATGCGTCGTTCTTACGATTCAGTCCACTGATGGACGAGAGCATGCTGTTGGCCAGTGGTGAGGACGGCACGCGGCGACTCTTCTCGGCAGCGTCCTACTTTCGCTCGATGGTCGGTGCGGGCCCGATGGAACTGCTGGGCCGCTATCTCGAATTGCATGGTGCCACTGCGCCTCCGCTGAGCGGAATCGCCGAATCGTGTTACGAGGGACCGCAGTTGTTGGCCCGCCTGATCCATCGGGCCGGCAGGCTCACCGATATCGCCACCGCCGATAGCCTCTCTTATGAGAGCCCAAGGGGCACTGTGCAATTTCGCCACGATGAAACGCTGCAGCCGGTCCATCTCGCCGCGGCCGACGGGTTCGACTTCGAGGTGCTCACCACGCTGTCGCGCCGCTGAGCTGATCGCGGCCCGCCGAGCACCCTTGACACTGTGGCCGGGCTCACATACTTTCATTTGGAGATAATTCAGATGAAACCAATGGCGAGGTGTCGAGTGAACAACGTGGGATTGCTCTATGTCGGCGCGGTGCTTTTCGTCAACGGCCTGATGCTGCTCGGGCGGGTGCCGGCCCGCTCTGCGGCGGTGCTGAACCTGTTCGTGGGAGCGCTGCAGTGTGTCGTCCCGACCGTCATGCTCATCCAGAATGCCGGTGACCCAACTGCTGTGCTGGCCGCGTCCGGTTTGTACCTGTTCGGCTTCACCTATCTCTACGTCGGCGTGGTCAACCTGGCCGGGCTCGAACCCGAGGGGCTGGGCTGGTTCTCGCTGTTCGTCTCCGGCGCGGCTGTCGTCTATTCGATCCTGTCGTTCACGGTGTCCGGTGACCCCGTATTCGGCGTGATCTGGCTGTCCTGGGCGGTGTTGTGGTTTCTGTTCTTCCTGGTGCTGGGCCTACGTCGCGAGGAACTGACCCGCTTCACCGGCTGGGCGGTGACCCTGCTCAGCCTTCCCACCTGTGCCGTGCCGGCCTTCCTGGCGCTCACCGGCACCTACCAAACCTCGGGAGCGCTTGCCCTCGGGTGGGCGATCGGGCTCGCAGCACTGCTCCTGATCGCCAAACTGCTCAGCCCCGGACCGCGTCAGATGCCCGTGGCCGCGGGTGCGGCATATCGCTGACACGTGCCTCGTATCGAGCCGAGCGCTCGTCAATCCAGTTGTTCGCAAACCATTTTCATCAACCAGAAGGAGAAACAGCATGCGTCACGGTGACATCTCGTCCAGTCCGGATACCGTCGGTGTCGCGGTCGTCAACTACAAGATGCCCAGACTGCACACCAAGGAGCAGGTTCTGGACAACGCGCGCAAGATCGCCGACATGATCGTCGGGATGAAGTCCGGACTTCCCGGTATGGATCTCGTTGTCTTTCCCGAGTATTCGACTCAGGGCATCATGTATGACCCCGATGAGATGTACGCCACCGCCGCCACGGTTCCCGGCGACGAGACCGACATCTTCGCCGCCGCCTGCCGGAAGGCAAAGACCTGGGGTGTCTTCTCCATCACCGGTGAGCGGCACGAGGATCACCCGAACAAGCCTCCGTACAACACCTTGGTCCTGATCGACGACACCGGCGAGATCGTGCAAAAGTACCGAAAGATCCTTCCGTGGTGCCCGATCGAGGGCTGGTACCCGGGTGACACCACCTATGTGACCCAGGGGCCGAAGGGCATGAAGATCTCGCTGATCATCTGTGATGACGGCAACTACCCTGAGATCTGGCGCGATTGCGCCATGAAGGGTGCCGAGCTCATCGTGCGTTGCCAGGGCTACATGTACCCGGCCAAGGACCAGCAGGTGATGATGGCCAAGGCGATGGCGTGGGCGAACAACTGCTATGTGGCGGTCGCCAACGCCGCCGGATTCGACGGCGTCTACTCGTATTTCGGTCACTCGGCGGTGATCGGATTCGATGGCCGCACCCTGGGCGAGACGGGCGAGGAGGAGTACGGAATCCAGTTCGCCCAGCTGTCCCTCTCGGCCATCCGCGATGCACGACAGAACGATCAGTCGCAGAACCATCTGTTCAAACTGCTGCACCGCGGCTATTCGGGTGTGCATGCGGCCGGCGACGGTGACAAAGGTGTGGCCGATTGTCCGTTCGAGTTCTACAAGCTGTGGGTCACCGACGCGCAGAAGGCGCAGGAAGTTGTCGAGTCGATCACCCGCGACACTGTCGGCGTCGCGGATTGCCGGGTCGGCTCGCTGCCCGTCGAACAGACCGCCGAAGCCTAGGAGCTTTCACGTGCCGTTCCTGACGGACATGTACCACGAGCAGAATGCCGCGCAGGAGAACCGCGCCGATGGCGTCGCATCGTCGCCGGACCCGTCGGCGGGCTTCGACCAGAGGCGTTTTCGTGAGCGGCTGGGTAGCAGAATTCTCGGTCAACCCGATGCGATCGACGCCGTCGCTCGTGCGGTGGCGATCGCCCACGCGGGCATCACCGATCCCGGTCGGCCGCTGGCCAGCGTGCTGCTGGTCGGCCCGACCGGGGTCGGGAAGACCGAGCTGATCCGACAGGTCGCGGCGGAATTGCGTTCAGGACCCGACGACCTGTGTCGCATCGATATGGCAGCGCTGGCCCAGGAGCATTACGCCGCATCGTTCTCCGGCGCCCCGCCCGGCTACGCCGGCAGCAAGGAATCGTTCACCTTGTTCGACCGAAGCAAGATCGAAGGTGACCCGTACACGCCGGGCATCGTGCTGCTCGACGAGATAGAAAAGGCCGATCCCACGGTGATCCGCGCCCTGCTGCACGTGCTCGACAGCGGCCATCTGCGGCTTGCCAACGGGCGGGAGACCATTTCCTTCCGTAACAGCTACATCTTCATCACGTCGAATCTCGGCTCCAGAGATGTCGCCGACGGCGTGCGACGACGCGCCCGACGATGGCTGGGCAGGAAGACCGTTGCACACGAGCAGTATTCGCGGAGCCTGGTCGTTTCCGCCGTCGAGGACTTCTTCGATCCGGAGTTCTTCAATCGCATCGACGAAACTGTCGTGCTCGAACCCTTCCGGCCGTCGACAGCGCGACAGGTGACGATGCGTGAGGTCGACCTGGTGCGCCGCCGGCTCGCGGCGGAATCGGTACGCCTGGATGTGGACGGCTCGGTGCTGGATGTGTTGTGCAGCAGTGGGTTCGACCCGGTGTACGGCGCGCGCGGGTTGCGCAGGACCATCCGCGAGCAAGTGGTCGCACCGGTGGCCGAGGCACTCCTCGTCGCACGCCCGGCGGGCCGGGAACCCGTGTCGCTGACGGCGTCGGTGTCCGACGGCCGTGTCGTGGTGGCGGTGTCGCGCCCGGCCTAACCTTTGCGCGGTATCAGCCGCCGGAACTGGGTGACGTGTTCGGGGGTCAACTCGTCGAGAGCGGTCACGCCGAGCAGTCGCATGGTCCGGGTGATCTGTTCGGACAGGATCTCGATCATCCGGTCGACACCGGCCTCGCCGCCCGCCATCAGCCCATACAGGTAGGCCCGGCCGACCAGTGTGAACCGGGCGCCGAGCGCGATCGCGGCGACGATGTCTGCACCCGACATGATCCCGGTGTCCAGGATGATCTCGGTGTCCGCGCCGACGGCGGCGGCCACCTCGGGCAGGAGGTGGAAGGGTATCGGTGCTCGATCGAGTTGGCGTCCACCATGATTGGACAGCACCATGCCGTCCGCTCCGAGTGCGGTCACCGCCCGTGCGTCGGCAACGGTCTGGATTCCCTTGACGACGAGCTTTCCCGGCCATTGGGACTTGATCCACGCCAGGTCCTCGAACGTGACGGTGGGGTCGAACATGGTGTCCAACAGTTCGGCAACCGTGCCCGACCACCGGTCCAACGTGGCGAAAGCCAGCGGTTCGGTCGTGAGGAAGTCGATCCACCATTGTGGTCGTGGGATCGCGTTCAGCACGGTCTTGGCTGTCAGCGCCGGGGGAATGGACATTCCGTTGCGCTTGTCACGCAACCGCGCTCCGGCGACCGGCACGTCGACTGTGACCAGCAGTGTGTCGTAACCGGCCGCGGCGGCCCGATCGACCAGCGCCATGGAACGGTCTCGGTCCTTCCACATGTACAGCTGAAACCAATTGCGCCCGTGCGGATTGGCCGCCTTGACATCTTCGATGGACGCGGTGCCCATGGTGGACAAGGAGAAGGGGATGCCCGCGCGGCTCGCGGCCCGGGCTCCGGCGTACTCACCCTCGGTCTGCATCATCCGGGTGAATCCGGTCGGCGCGATACCGAACGGCAGCTCGGAGCGACCGCCCAGGATGGTGCAGCTGGTGTCGACCTTGGACACATCGCGCAGGATCGCCGGGTGAAATTCGATGTCCTCAAAGGCCTGTCGGGCCCTGGCCAACGACAGCTCGGCCTCGGCGGAGCCGTCGGTGTAATCGAAGGCCGCCTTCGGGGTGCGTCGTTTGGCGATGGCGCGCAGATCCTCGATGGTCAGCGCACCGGTGAGGCGGCGCGTGCGCGCATTGAACTCCGGCTTCTTGAACTGCATCAACGGAGCCAGGTCGGCGATCCTCGGGACGCGGCGTTGCATGTATCGACCTTTCTACCCGGCGCGGCCGGCGCGCTCTGGCGTAGCCTGCGCCAACACAACCTACCGCAACGGTCGGGGGTCGAGTTCGTCGTCGTGTCCCGGGGACACACGCTGCAGGAAAACCGAATTGGGCCGGCAGCGTTACCGCACCGATCGGCAGGACCCGACGATGCCCGGTCCTGCCGATCGCGATGTCGCTATTCCAGCACGAAGACCGGAATCTGGCGGTCGGTCTTGGTCTGGTACTCGGCATAGGGCGGATATGCCTGCACGGCCAGTTCCCACCAGTGGGCCCGCTCGTCGCCGTCGACCTCGCGCGCGGTCAGCTCGACCACCTTGTCACCGTCCTGCGCGGTGACCTGCGGATGTGCCTTGACATTGTGATACCAGGCGGGGTGCGCCGGATCGCCACCCTTGGAGGCGATCATGGCGTACTTGCCGTTCTCCTCTACCCGCATCAGCGGCACATAGCGCTTCTTGCCGGACTTCGCGCCGGTGGTGGTGAACAGCACGACCGGTCGGTCGAGTACCTCGACCCCTTCGGTGGTGCCCTGCTCGAGGATGCGTTCGGTTTGTTCGCGGACCCAGTCGGTTGGGCTCAGTTCGGGATTGTCGGCCATGGGCTCTAGAACACCACACCGCGCCGTATTGTTTCCGGTTTCGGCGACCGGCTCACCATCTGGGACGCTGGATGCATGACCACTGTGTTCATCACCGCCGCCCAACTCGCCGACATGCTCGCTGACGGCGAGCCGGTGACCGTGCTGGACGTGCGCTGGCAGCTCATGCAGCCCGACGGCCGGGCCGATCATCAGCGTGGGCACATCCCGGCGGCGGTGTATGTGTCCCTCGACGACGAGCTCAGCGATCATGCGGTGACCGGACGCGGTCGCCATCCCTTGCCGTCGGGGGCGCAGCTGCAGGACGCCGCGCGGCGCTGGGGCGTACGCCGCGGGGTGCCGGTCGTGGTGTATGACGACTGGAACCGAGCCGGATCGGCCCGCGCCTGGTGGGTCCTGCGGGCCGCCGGTGTCGAGGACGTGCGGATTCTCGATGGTGGACTGGGTGCATGGACTGCCGCGGGGCATTCCCTCGAGACCGGGACTGTCGACCCCGAGCCTGGCGACGTCGTGGTCACCCACGAGGATCTGTACGCCGGCGCGATGCCGACCGTGACCGCCGACGAGGCGGCCGTCCATCCGAATCTGCTCGACGCCCGGGCGCCCGAGCGCTTCCGTGGCGAGGTCGAACCGGTCGACGCCGTCGCCGGCCACATTCCCGGTGCCCGCAACCTGCCCAGCACCGCTGTTCTCACCGAGGATGGCTCCGTGCTCTCCGAGGACGAGCTCTCCGCGCTGGGCTGGACGTTCGGTGGGAGCGAGCAGGTCGGTGTGTACTGCGGCTCGGGTGTCACCGCTGCGGTGCTGGTGGCGGCGCTGGCCGCCGCGGGAGTGGACGCCGCCCTGTTCCCGGGTTCGTGGTCGCAGTGGTCGGCCGACGATCGTCCCGTCGAGACCGGCTGAGCCGAGCGGCTAGTGGTGCGCGATCATCTTGACCGCGACCACGACCGCGCCCGCCGTGGTCAGCAGCAGCACCGCCAGCAGTTGCTGCCACCAGAGCAGCCCGGCCCGCCGTACCGCGAGGTAGGCGATCAAGGCCATTTCGGCGACCAGGAACCACATCGCGATCCACACCGCGGTGGCGGTATCCATCACCCCGAAGCCCGCAAGCGCCAGGATGAAGGCCGGTGCGGCGGCGGCCTGCATGATCTGACCCGAGGCTGCCAACATCGACCAGGCCGCGCGGCCGCGCGGTGCGGCTCCCTCGACGCTGAGCCGAGCGACGAACTCGGCCAGTAACGCCGCCGCCCACAAACCGCCCGCGGCCACCGCGACATCGAGCACCCGGTACCAGGCATTGGTATCGGCGTCGGTATAGCGGGCCAGGGCGGCCAACGTCGCCAGGCATGAGATCGCGCCGTACAACCGCTCCCGTAGTGCGGCGACGACGTGTTCGACGTGAGGCTCGGCCGTACTCATGACAGCCGCTCCGACAAGAAGGCGGCGATCTCCCGTATCGACGCGTCCATGATCGAGCGGTCCCCCTGGGTGTTGAACGCGTGGTCGGTCGGGTAGCCGGTATGGACGACGTCGACGCCGGCCGCGCGTAACCGGTCGGCCACCTCGATCATCTCTGGGCCCAAGGTGTCCAGGTCGCCGGTCTGGATGAGCGTCGGAGGCATCTTCGCCGGCAGCTCGTCGTCATAGTACGGCGAGGCGATCGGGTCGGCGTGACTCGCTGGATCCACGAAATACATTCTGGCGGAGAACTTCTGAAGTGTCGGGGAGATGATCGGGTTGGCCTTCGGAGACGTGCGGCCGGTGCGCGTGCAGTCGGCCACCGCGTAGGACAGCACGGCGGCCCGTAAGCCGATGCCCGCCTCGTGGGCGTATTGGGCAAGGTTCATGCTCAACTTGCCGCCGGCACTTGCGCCGCCGACGCTGACGCGGTCACCGTCCCAGCCCTGCTGGTCGGCATGGTCGATCACCCACTGCAGGACGTCGATGCATTCCTGCTCCGCCACCGGGAAGAGCACTTGGGGGGCCGTGTGATAGTCGATGGCCAACACCGCGCAGCCCACATCGGAAGCCAGGAAACGGCAGATGTGGGCGTCCTCGGCGGTGTTGCGCAGCACGAAACCGCCGCCGTGGATGTCGATGTGCAGCGGCGGGGCGCCGGGCCCGGCCAGGGGCGCGGACGGATGCGGCCGATAGACGAAACAACGGACCGGCCCGTGCCGGGTCGGCACCTGGACGATATCGGGCGGGCCCACCGGCTGGGCGGGCTTGGGAATGCCCGGCGGACGAAAGACCAGCGGTGCGGTCTGTTGCGCCAGATAGGCCAGGGCGTACTCCAGCGGCGTGATGCGGGGGTTCGCCATGGCTGTCACCGTAGCGGGTTTCGTGACGGCACGTTACGGACTCCGAATCGCGTCGATCGGATAGCTGGACCCGGCGCGCACCCTGATCCATGGTGGCGAGGTGGGCAAGCAGATCATCCTCAACGCGTTCGACATGAACTGTGTCGCTCATATCGTGGCAGGCACGTGGCGGCACCCGGAATCGCAGGCGGCACGGTACAAGGATCTGGAGTACTGGACCGACCTCGCGGCACTCCTGGAACGCGGGCTGTTCGACGGCCTGTTCATCGCCGACGTGCTCGGGGTCTACGACGTCTACGGCGGTGGGCCTGACGCGGCTCTGCGCGCTGGAACGCAAGTGCCGGTGAATGATCCGCTGTTACTGGTATCGGCGATGGCGGCCGCGACACGGCACCTCGGGTTCGGCATCACGGCGGCGACATCCTTCGAGCACCCCTATTCGTTCGCCCGCCGGATGTCGACGCTCGACCATCTCACCAAGGGGCGCGTGGGATGGAACATCGTCACCGGGTATCTGGAGAGCGCCGCGCGCAACCACGGCCTGGACACCATCACCCCGCACGCCGTCCGATACGACATCGCCGACGAGTACACCGAGGTGCTCTACAAGCTGTGGGAGGGTTCCTGGGAGGACGACGCCGTCGGCACCGATCCGTCGCGCGCCCACTACACAGATCCGACCAAGGTGCACGCGATCGGCCACGACGGCAGGCATTTCCGGGTACCGGGCATCCATCTGTGCGAGCCGTCGACACAGCGCACACCGGTGCTGTATCAGGCCGGTGCCTCGGACCGGGGCCGCTCTTTCGGGGCGCAGAACGCCGAGGTGATCTTCATCGGCGCACCCACCAAGGAGTTGCTGCGCGAGGCCGTCGCCGATATCCGAACCAGAGCCTCGGACGTCGGACGTGATCCTTATGACGTCAAGATAGTCAACGGTCATGTCGCGGTGACGGGTCCGACTGCGGCCGCGGCCCGCGCGCGGCACGACGACTTCCGCAGCTATATCGATCCCGAAGGGGCTCTGGCATTGTGGTCGGGTTGGCTCGGCAGCGATCTGTCCCGGTTCGACCTGGATGACCCGGTAGCGGTGACCGACAACGAGTTCCTGAAATCCTCGGTGCAGATGTTCGGACAGGGACAGTGGACGCTGCGTGACTTCGTCGACGCGCACGCCATCGATGCGGAGGGCGGATTCAGCGTCGGCTCGGGTGACGACGTTGCCGACGACCTGCAGTCCTGGGTCAAGGAAACCGATGTCGACGGTTTCAACATCACCAACGTGATCACCCCCGGTTCGTTCGTGGATTTCATCGCTCATGTCATCCCGCAGCTGCAGCGCCGCGGTCTCTACAAGACCGAGTACACGCAAGGGTCTTTGCGGCACAAGATTTTCGGGCGCGGACCGCGACTACCCGATGCGCATCGAGCGGCCGCATACCGCCGCACCCACCAGGAGGCGAGCCGATGACCGTGACCACCGAACCGCTGACCTTCGGGTCACCGCGCCTGGCGGCCCTGCTGTCCAAGATCGGTCAGGGCGCACTGGAACGGGAACGCGCCAACGAGCGACCGTTCGGCATCATCGACCTGATTCGCTCGGAAAGGCTGGGAGCGCTTCGTGTCCCGGCCTCCGACGGAGGAGGCGGAGCCAGTCTGCGCGAACTCTTCGCCACCGTGATCGCACTGGCGGCGGCAGATGTCAACGTCGCACACATCCTGCGCGGGCATTTCGCCCACGTCGAGGAGAGGTTGCGGCTTTCCGGTGCGGTGCGGCAGCGTGCGATCGAGTTGGCGCTGTCCGGCGCCGTCGTCGGCAACGCGTCCACCGAGCTGGGATCGGACCCCGCGGGCGGATTCGTCTGGCAGACCAAGCTGACGCCGGACGGTGACGGCTATCGGCTCAACGGCAAGAAGTTCTTCACCACCGGCACGCTGTATGCCGACTACGCCGAGGTGTTGGCCAGCGATTCCGATGACGCGTCGGTGATCGCGCTGGTGCCCATCGACCGGGCGGGTGTCACCGTGCTCGACGACTGGGATGGCTTCGGCCAGCGCGCGACGGGCACCGGCACCGCGATCTTCGAGGACGTGGCGGTCGCCGCCGACGAGGTACTGCTCTGGGCGCCGCCGGAGGACGGCACGGAGCGGCCGCCGCTGTACCATTCCGGGGCGTTCTTCCAGCTGTACGTCACCGCGTTGGAAGTCGGTGTGCTGCGAGCTCTTCGGGACGATGCCGTCGCCCATGTGCATCAGCGGGCGCGCAGTTTCACCTGGGCGCCGAGCCCATCACCGCCGGATGATCCGCTCTTGCAACGTGAGATCGGCGAGATCGCCGCCGCGGCGTACGCGGCCGAAGCCACCGTGCTGGCGGCAGCGGATGCCCTGGCCGCCGCCTACGACGCGGATGTGGCCGGTACCGACCCGGCCCTCGAACTGGCCCACGAGGCGTCCTTGCAGGCCGCTAACGCCAAGGTGGTCGTCGACGCGCTGGCCCAGAAGGCGGCCTCGCAGATCTTCGATGTGGGTGGCGCGTCGGTGGTCCGTCAGGCACACCTGCTGGACCGGCACTGGCGCAACATCCGCACGCTGGCATCGCACAACCCGACGTCCTATAAGGCCCAGGCGATCGGCGCCTACCACACCCGCGGCACCAAACTGCCCGGCAGCGGCTACTTCTGACCTGTGATTTGTGGAGTCTCACCCGCGACGGTGACGGCTGAGACTCCACAAGTCGCAGACGATGGAACCGTTCGGCCGGCCGCTGCGTCCAAGTCAGCATGCTCGCAGACATCTTGCGCCGCCACGACGGCGTCGTCACCCTCGCCCATGCTCGATCAGCAGGCTTGGGTCAGGACGCCATCGACTACCGGGTGCGTACCGGTCAATGGCGCCGGTGCGCGAAGGGGGTGTACTTCGCCGATGATCGTGAGTTCACCGACCGGGCCCGGATCCGCGCCGGCATCTGGGCCTATGGCGATCAGGCCGTCGGTAGCGGACTGACGGCGGCGTGGTGGCAGCGACTCACACAGTTCGCGCCGGACGTTGTCGAGGTCACGGTGCCGAGAGAATGCCGACTGCGCTTCCAGCCCGGCACCAGACTGCGTCGCCGCGATCTCGATCCGCGGGAGATTGTCGAGGCCGACCACCTTCGGGTCACCGCTCTACCGCTGACCGTTGTCGAAGCGGCCGTTCGACGTCGCGGAGGTGCCGCGTTGATGGACGCGGCTCTGCAACGCCACGTCGACCTGCGGGCGCTGTGGAGGGCCCACCTCAACAACAAGGGGCGCCACGGTTCACCGGCCGCGCGAATACTGTTGCGTGCCGCCGAGGACGGAACTCGATCTGCTGCAGAGCGGTTGCTGGGCAAGCTCCTTCGCTCGGCGGGCATCACCGGGTGGAAGGCCAACCATCCGGTCGCCGGCTACAAGGGCGACTATGTGTTCGTGGACCGCAAGCTGATCCTCGAAACCGACGGCTGGGCATTCCACAGTGATGCCGACGATTTCAACAACGACCGGGTACGCCAGAATGCGCTGATCCTTGCCGGCTATCTGGTCTTGCGATTCACCTGGTTGGACCTCACCGAGTACCCCGATCGGGTCATCGCCCAGGTCCAACGTGCCCTCACCCGGTGATTTGTGGAGTCTCAGCCGCCATGGTCGCGGCCGAGACTCCACAAATCACGCAGGGTGAAGGCGCACACGCGCCACAAGAGTTTTCCTCAGCGTGGGTTGCAGTCACGGTTATTTTTATCCTGCGCGAGATACTCGGCGAAATCGACTGGGCCGACTACCTTCTGGGCGATGACATCCGAGAGCGACAACCGTCGCGCCATCGACTCCGTTCTGGAGAAGCTGGACACCTATGGGCTGGGCAGGCGGCAGTTCGTCAAGCTGCTCGCCGGCAGTACCGCGGCGCTGGCCTCCGCGGGCGCGCTGACCGCGGTCGGGCGCCGCGATGCCGCTCGAGGCGGGGCGGTGGCCTACACCGACGGCCAGATCGCGCTGCTCAACTGGTCATCCACCGGTGATTACCAGGTGCAGTGGGGCAACGCTTTTCAGGAGGCCGCTGCGCAACTGGGCTACAAGTCGGTGGTACTGGACGGCAAGAGCGATGCCGCGGTGCAGTCGAACCAGTTCAACCAGCTGCTCACCCAGAAGACCACGGCGATCTTCGTCGGACTCAACGACCCGGGTTCGTTGCCCACGCTGGCCCACGATGCCAACGACCGGGGCGTGCTCTTCCAGGCGGCCTGGAACTCGCCGGCCTGGTATACGCCGTGGCACAGCGATCGTTACGGCGACAAGTACAACTCCTTCCTGATGCCCGACGAGTACCTCTCGGTGAGCAAGGCCGTGGACGTGCTGGCCAAGCAGATCAACGAGGAGGGAACCGTCGTGCGGGTCGGCGGCTACTACCCGTCGATCGACGGTCTGGAGGTGCAGCGCCGGCTCGCCGTGCACGACACCCTGAAGAAGTACCCCAAGATCACCTTCGCCGGAGAACTACACGCCAAGTATGACGCCGACCTCTCGCAACGGGCCGCTGCGTCGTTGCTGGCCCGCTATCCCGACACGGTCGGCATCGTGGCGGTCAACGATGACGCGGCCACCGGGGTCGTCGCCGGGATCGAAGCCGCGGGGAAGGTGCCGGGCAAGGACGTGTTCGTGGTGGGGGCCAACGGCTCGACCGCGGGTATCGACCGCATCGTGCAGGGTACCCAGTTGGTGACCACAGGCAACGTTCCGGCCTACCCGTCGTTCGTCACACTGGCGCAGTTCCACGACCGCCTCAACGGATGGAAACCCGAAGCGGCCGAGCGCTTCTACGGCTGGCACGCCGAGATCATCACCGCCGAGAACGTCGGTGCGTTCAAGGCCCGCTACGTCGACGGACCGATCGGGGAGTCCTTCGACGTCCGGTTGCTTTCGCGCACCGAACATCCCACGGATTTCGATCTGCAGTTCGACGGCTACCCGGTCGAAGACCTGGAGACCATCTGGCCGGGCGTGCCGAAGCCCGAGGGGTTCGAGTACCCGGAGTCGTATCTGAATGCCCGGCGTAACGGCGATTTCGACCGAATCCGTGCCCTCTACAAGGACCATTACCGCACGCCGGTGCTCGGTCCGTCGCCCTACAAGAAGGTGTGATGTGAGCTCTGTGAACGGCGCGCCGCGCCTGCTGGCCCGCAACATCGTCAAGACCTTCGGGGCGCACCGGGCCCTCAAGGGTGTCGATCTGAGCGTCGGTGACGGCGAGGTGGTGGGTCTGATCGGGGAGAACGGTGCAGGCAAGAGCACCATCCTCAACATCGTGTCCGGGGTGCTGCCCTTCGACTCGGGCACCTTGCAGCTCGACGGCCGTGATATCGCCCCGAAGTCCTACCAGGACGCCAACCGACTGGGCATCTTCCGGGTGTTCCAGGAGGCGGCGCTGATCGACTCACTTCCGGTGTATCAGAACGTCTTCTTCGGGTGGGAGCAGCTGTTTCGGACCCGGCTCGGCGGGCTGGATCACCGTGCGTTGCGCAGGGCCGCCGCCGACGCCCTGAGCAAGGCCGATGTCGACGGGGTCGAGGTGGATGCCTCGACGGGATCGTTGACCCCGGGGCAGAAGCAGAGCCTGGACATCGCGCGGGTGACCGCGTTGGCCGATCTACTGGAGGTGGCACGGCCCGTGGTGCTCTTCGACGAGCCGACCACAGCGCTGGACTCCGAGCACGAGGACAACTTCCTGCTGCTGTTGAAGCGTCTGCGCGGGGTCGCCGCTGTGGTGTTCGTATCGCACCGTTTGCAGGAGATCATCGAATCGACTGATCGGATCACGGTTTTCAAGGACGGTGAATCGGTGGCCGACCGCCCGACCGCGGGGGTCGACGAGAGCGAACTGCACCGCCTGATGGTGGGCCGGTCGCGGACCGAGAATTACTACCGGGAAAACCTACAACGCAGCATCACCGAGGACGTGCCGCCGCGGCTGGTCGTGGAGGGCGTGGCGGGCGCCGGGGTGCTGCGCGATGGGACGCTGCAGGTTGCTCCCGGCGAGATCGTCGGGCTGGCCGGTACCGAGGGCTCTGGTAAGCGCGTGCTCGGCGAGATCATCGCGGGGGCGGTTCGGCCGACCGCGGGACGGGTGCTGGTCGACGGCAAGACGGTGGCGGGGAGCATCGGCGATCATGTCCGTGCCGGTATCGCCTACGTCCCGCCCGATCGTTCCGACAAGGGCCTGGTGACCTCCTCATCCATCGTCGACAACATCCAATTGGCTTCGCTGCATGATCATTTCGCGACCAAGCGGGTCGGGTTGTGGGCCGTCGGACGCGCGCGCAAGGTTGCCGAGAAGTATGTCTGTGAGCTCGGCATCGTTGCACGGGGCATCGACGCGCCGGTGTCCTCGCTCTCAGGTGGCAATGCGCAGAAGGTCCTGATCGCCAAGTGGCTGCTGCGTAAGCCGGATGTGCTGGTGCTCGACGAGCCGACCCAGGGTGTCGACACCGGTGCGCGTGAGGGGATCTACGACCTGCTGCGGCAGGTGGCCGCCGACGGCACCGCGGTGATCTTGGTCAGCGATGACCTGCCCGAACTGATCGGCCTGTCCAACCGGATCGCCGTGGTTACCGAGGGGCGTGTGGTGGCCGTCATCGACGCCCCGCCGGACGACAAGCCCGGTGAACACGATCTGGTCGCGTTGATGATCCCCGGCTCGACCCATGTACCTACCAGCATTGGATGACGACATGACCACCGAATTGACCCGCCCTGCAGGCACACCCGACACCGCCGCGGAAGGGAAGCCTGCCAACTCACCCCCGAGCCGGCTCAACATCGTGCGCGATGTACTGCCCCTGGCGGCCCTGCTGGCGTTGGTGGTGTTCTTCTCCGTGCGTGCCGAGGCCTTCCTGTCGGCGGCGAACCTCACCCTGATCAGTGGGCAGGCCGGAATACTGTTATTGGCCTCGCTCGGGGCCACTCTGGTGATCGTCGCCGGCAGCGTCGACCTGTCGGTCGGCTCGATCGCCCTACTCACCGGGGCCGTGATCGCATCACTGATCAACAGCGGATTCGGCAATCCGATCGTGGTGCTGCTCATCGCCGTTGTCGTCGGTGCGGCGATCGGCCTGATCAATGGGGTGGTCTTCGCCTATGGTCGAGTGCCGTCGTTCATCGCGACCCTGGGCACCCTGTCGCTGTTCGCCGGTATCGGGTTGACGGTGCTGCAGGGCAGCACGATCAACTTCACCAACGAGGCGGTCCGCAACCTGGCGATCGGCCAGTTCATCCCGAACATCCAGAATGCCGCGCTGATCGCCTTGTTGACCCTTGCGGTGGTCTGGTTCCTGGCCCGCCGAACGCGGTTCGGGCTCTACGTCTACGCGATCGGCGGTAACGAACGTGTGGTGGAGCTGGCGGGTGTACGCACCGCACGCGTGAAGGTGCTGATCCTGGTGCTCTCCGGAATCACCGCGGGATTGGCCGGGCTGCTGCTCACCGCACAGTTGGGATCGGCGGGACCGACACTCGGTTCGACGATCCTGCTGGATTCGATCGCCGCCATCGTCATCGGCGGTACCGCACTCTCCGGTGGTGTCGGCGGTGTCGGTCGCACGGTGCTCGGTGTGCTCATCCTCACCGTTCTGTCCAACGGGCTCAACCAGATCGGAGCGGCGGACTACACCCAGACCATCATCAAGGGTTTGGTGATCATCGTCGCGGCGGTCTTCACGATGGCCTCCCAGCGCAAACTGATCGTCAAGTAGATCGGGGCACTAGAATCGGTGCATGGCCCGTAACTATGCGACCGCTGATACGGTCACCCGCGACGAGTTGCTCGCCTTCGTCCGGCCGCGCCACCAGATGGTGCTGACCACGTTCCGTTCCGACGGCTCGGTGCAGAGCTCACCGGTCACCGGTGGTGTCGACGAGCAGGGGCGGATCGTGATCGCGAGCTATCCGCAGCGGGCCAAATCGCGCAATATCAGCCGTGATCCGCGGGCCAGCGTGACGGTCTTGTCCGAGGAGTTCCACGGACCGTACGTCCAGATCGACGGCGATGCCGAGTGCATCGACCTACCGGACGCCGTCGAGCCGTTGGTCGACTACTTCCGCGCCGTCGCCGGTGAGCATCCGGATTGGGACGAGTACCGGCAGGCGATGCTGGATCAGGGCAAGTGCCTGTTGCGTATCACTCCTCGACGGTGGGGTCCGGTTGCCACCGGGGGCTTCCCGCCGCCGAGCTGACGGGTCACCTCCGGCCGGCGGGGTCGAACCCGGAACTGGCGATCGCGGTCGACAATCCGATGCCGATCGGCCCGAGATGATCGAACAGTGCCGTCGATCCGGTGGCGATACCGTCGGCGGCGCTGTGGTTCTGCACGGCCAGGCCGATGAACGGGCCGTCGGGTAACCGACTCAGCGTCAGGGTGTAGTCGGCGTTGATGAATGCCAGCCCGGCGGTGCTGAAGTTCGCCATCGAAGCGGTGATGTCGACCGCCATCGCAGCACGTACGAACGCCGTCATCGACTCGCCCTGCACCAGTTCCCGGAACTCGCGAACCCAGGCATGGCGCGGTCCGTCGTGCTGCCACGGGAAGTCGGCATCATCGGAGGACCCGTAGGCTCGGATGAACATCGGCATGTTCTCGGCGATGACATCGGGTTCGTCCGGTATCGGCGGCAGTTCCACCGGTGCGGTCCAGAATCGGCCGGGCGGTTGAGCGCTGCGCCGCAGGAACAGCGCGGATGCCCGGGCGACCACGTGGCCGCCCTGGGTCATGGTGGCGTCCACCGAACACATCCGCCGACCGGCCCGCAGCACCGAAGCGTTCGCACGCACCGGCTCGGTGGCCACCCGCCGCAGGATGTCGACCGTCAGCCGGGCCGGATGCAGATCGGGGTCGGCGACCTGCTGCTCGATGGCCCGGGCCAGCAGGCCGCCGATGACCTGACCCCCCAGGGTAGGGCCCCAGCCGCCGTGGGCGACCGCGTTGGGCACCAACTCGTCCCCATGGCGCGTCGTGAACGGTGTCGCCGCGGTGTCTGCCATCTCGGCATATTACAAAAAACGACCGCTCTGTAATGCCGAAAGCTGCTTCTCGTAGAAGGCCAAGTGCGCTCGGGCCGCACTGTCCCAGGTCAGCGACAGTGCTAGCGCACGCCCGGGGCCGGAGTCGCCGGGATCGGCCAGTGCAGCGGAGATCTCCGCCGCGAAACCGTCCACATCTGAGGCGAACCGGACGGCGGAGCCGAACACCTCGCGCAGGACCGGCAGATCGCGAGTGACCACCGGTCGGCCGGCCGCCAGGGCCTCCAGCGCGGCCAAACCGAAGCCCTCCTTGGTAGATGGGAAAGCGAACACCTCACAACCCGCCACCAAGCCCGGTAGCTGGTCATCGGCGATGGCACCGAGGATGATCGGCTCGATGCCCAGTGCGACGCTTCGCGATTCGAAGGCTCGGCGATAGTCGCGGTAGTCGAACAACGTCTCGCCACCCGCGATGACCAGCGCGAGCTCCGGATGCCGGCTGCGCAGTAGCTGATAGGCCTCCAGCAGGTCGAGGGTGCCCTTGCGGGGTTCGATGCCACCCACGGTCAGCAGGTAGGGGCGCAGCTGGCCGAATCCGGGATCGGCGTCGATGAACCTTTGTGCTGCAACACCATTGGGAATCACCGTCGGATCCATACCCCAGCCCGCCCGCACTTCGGCGGCAACTGCGGAGGAGACGCAGATCCGTGCGTACGGCGCGGTGATCGCCTTCTCGTGACATTCGGCAAGAATCGGCGTGGTGAACTCGTCGAGGTGGTGGATGGTGCGGATACAGTGCCCGACGGCATTGGCGCTGATGCAGTCCTGGGCGTGCACGATGTCATAACTGTCCGGGGTGAATTCGCCCCGCAAGGTGTCGATGGAGCGCACGATGCGGTCGGTGACGGTGTCGCCGGGGAGGTCGACGAACTCGACCAGTCGTAACGAGACCGCCGGATCCACGGACCGGAAGAATCCTCGGTCGCCGGCGCGCGCCAACGACCAGACCGTGACTTCGGCACCGGCTCGTGCCAGCGCCTCGGCGAGGTTGAGGGTGTGCACCACGCCGCCGCGCGGTTTGGTCGAGTAGGTGAGCAGAGCGATCCGCATGTCACCTCCGAACCCGGTAGATGTCGCTGCGCAACTCGGTCAGGTGATTCAATACCTTTCTTGCCCTGGCGATCTCGTTCTCGACATCGACTTTCGCGGCGGCCAGCCCGCCCTTCGACCTGGTGGTGCACAGGATGTCGCCGCCCGGACCGACGATCTTGGCCTGGCCGAGGAACCGCAGATTCCCCATCACCCCGGTTTGGTTCGAGGACACCAGCACCACCTGGTTCTCGGCGGCGCGCGCGCAGTCATACAGGTCGAACAGGCGCGACTGGCGGTCCGCGGGCAGCCGGGAGGCACGGTCGGTGATGCTCGCCGGCCAAGCCGACAACGCGGCGATGATCTGCGCCCCGTCGAGTGCCAGGGTGCGGGCGGCCTCCGGAAAGGTCTTGTCGTAGTCGATGAGCATCCCGACCCGGCCGACCGGGGTGTCGAAGCTGTCGAAGCGATCACCGGCCAGGTAGGTCAGCGACTCACCGGCAGGCTGGTGCACCTTGCGGTAGCGACCGAGGACGCCGTCACCGGACACACAGACGGCCGCGTTGTAGCGGCTGCCACCGGCGGCCTCCTCGGCATAGCCGACGCACACCGTCATGGGACCCGCCGCGGCGATCACGGCTGCGATCTCGGGACCGTCGGGATCCAGAGCGGGTGGTGGGTCATCGGGGTCGGGGGCAGCGAAATCACCGATGTAACCGCCGAGGCAGGCGTCCGGTAGGACCAACATGTCCACTCCGTCGCGGGCGGCGGACTCGATGATGCCGACGACCTTGGATACGCCGCGATCGAGATCACGCCCGAAGTGTGCGGCGACCGCGCCGAGGGTGACCGGTGCCATGCGCTCTCCTCAGGCCGGGCCGAGTCCGGTGACCGGCGACGACAGTGCGGTCGTGGTGACCCCGTCGGGCCAGCGTAGGCGTACGCCTACGCTGGCGGTCAACCGTCCGCAGTCGGCGGCCACGACACCGTGGGGAAGCGGCACCGGCTGGGCAGATCCGACGGTCAGCATGGCGTAACCCGGGAAGCAGGTCAGCCACGCCGCGAGGTCGGTGGTCTGCGGCCGAGGCACCGCGGACACCTCCAGCTCGGCGCCGGTACCGCTCGCCTCGGCGAGCATGCCCAGGGTGCCGACCACACCGGCCATGCTGACGTCCTTCGCGGCGCGGGGGCGCATCCCGGCAACGACCCCCGACAGCGCGGCGAGGTCCGCGCCGGACCGGGTGCTGCTCGAATCCCACTGCTTACCGGTGTAGCCGGTCCGCCAGCCGCCGGACAGATCGGCGGTCAGCCGCACCAGGTCGCCGACGCGCCCGCCACCGGCGGGTACCGGATCACTCGTCCGGCCGAGTGCGGTGACGGCCAGTGCGGCGGGGACACCGAGTTGGGTGTGCCCACCGAGAACCGGGACATCCCATGCCGCCGATGCGGCCGCGAGACCACCGATCACGCGCTGCACGGTCCGCCGTGTGGGGGCCGCCACCGCGTCGAGCAATCCGGTGGGAACGGCGCCCATGGCGGTCAGATCGTTGATGTTGACCAGCACCGAGCACCAACCGGCCCACTCCGGATCGCGTTCGACCATCGACGGGATGATGGCATCGCATGCGGCGACCAGGTCCGTGCCGGGTACCGGGGCGCCGTCGTCGCCGATGTACCCATCGGCTCCGAGCCCGCCCGGCACAGCGCGTAGCGGGGCCAGTGAACGACCCAGAAACGACTTCGTTGCGGCCGCGAGTGCGCCGAAAGGGTTGATGGGGTAGCGCATCCGGCTGTGTGGCCGGCCGCCGACCTGGTCGTCGCCCAGGCGTTCCCACCCCATGGCGGCGAAGACGGCCTCGTACCGGTTCTGCACACAGGCTTCGAATCGCAACACTCCGACCGATTCGGCGTAGGCGCAGGCGGCTCGGATCAATGCCGGTCCGACGCCCGCCGAACGGGCCCGTGGTGCGGTCACCAGGCGACTGCCGGTCCACCATCCCAGGTCACGGGACCCGACCGGTGCCAACCGCACACCGCCGAGGAGTTCGCCGTCGGCGGTGACGGCAACCAGCACGACGGTGCGCGGGTCGTCGTCTGTGTCGTCGGAGTCCGATCCGGCGAACAAGCGCTGGACACCGACGAACTCGATGCGGCGCAGGGTGCGGTAGGAGCGGACATCCGCTCCGTCGCCTCGACGGATGAGAAACGGTGCGCGCGGCCGTGTCCCGGCCAGGATCGACAGGTCTGCCGTTGACGTCGAGGTGCTGTGGTCGAAGGGGATCATCAGGCTCCGAGCCCTTGCAACACCGAGCACGCACCGCAGGCCGCGCAGCCGGCGCGTTGCTCGGCGCCGGCCATGCCCGCCATCGCCAGTTTTGTCGCCACCTCGCGAGATATCTTCTCCACCAGTGCGGAATCCGGCGCCGGCGCATGATCGACCTCGACCGCCAGCGACCCGGCCTGCGGCCGATAGGGCACGACGAACGGATAGACCCCCATGCCGATCAACTCCGCGGCGCCGGCCACCAGGTCGTCCGGGTCCTCACCGAGACCGACGAGTAGATAGGTGGACACCTGGTTGCGGCCGAACACCCGGACCGCCTCCCGCCAGGCGTCGCGGTACTGCTCCAGAGGCACGGTCGCCTTGCCGGGCATCCACCGCCGGCGCACGTCGTCGTCCAGTGATTCGACGTGGATACCGATCGCGGCGGCCCCCGCTTCACGAAGGTCACCGATGACGGACAGATCGGCGGGAGGTTCGCACTGCACCTGGATGGGCAGTTCCGGGACCGCCGCCCTGACCGCTCGAACACAACGGGCCAGATGTCTTGCACCCCGGTCGGTTCCGGCGGATGTACCCGTCGTCATCACCATCTGGGTCACCCCGTCCAGCCGCACCGCCGCCGCGGCCACGTCGGCCAACTCGGCCGGTCGTTTGACCGCGGTGGTCGAGTTCGTGCGCAGTGACTCCTCGATGGTGCAGAAACGGCAGCGCTGTTCGGCTTCGTAGCGAATGCACGTCTGCACCACCGTGGTGGCCAGCACGTTACGGCCGTGCAGCCGAGCGATCTTCTCGTAGGGGACCCCGTCGGCGGTTCGTAGATCGTAGAAACGTGGGCGGTCGACCACCTCGACGTCCAGCCCGGTGTCCACACCGTCGCGAAGCACCCTGGTGCCGTCGAACACGAACGGACTGTCATCGTTTCGTGGGATCGCGGCATTGAGACCGTCGATGACGAGGTGACCGTCGGCGCTCGGGCCAGCGCCCGAGGTGCGGCTCACCGGTGGCTGCCCGCGAAAACCCATCAGGGCGAGGTCGACTCTGGTCGATATGGTCATTGCTGCCCCTCAGCTGGCCGAAGCGATCGTGTGAAACCTGCTCTGCTGCGCAAGGATCGACTCCGCAACATGGCGCGCGTCGCGGTCGATCCCGAGGAACCGTCCCGACCCCCAGGTGTGCATCCACGGCAGTCCGATGAAGCTCAGCCCCGCCACGCCGGTGATGCCGCGGGTCTGCATGGGTCGGCCGGCACCGTCGAACGCACTGGCTTCGATCCACCGGTAATCCGGTCGGTAGCCGATGGCCCACACGATGCTTGTGACGTTCCGGCCGACGAGATCGAGCGTGGTCGGCTCGTCCTCAGGTGTCCACACGGGGATGTAGCGCGAGGCCGGGGGTGCCGGGATCTCCTTCTGCTCGATGTATGCGTCGATATCGGCGCAGATCGAGTTGTAGACCGAATCGGCGTGATCCAGCGCGGTGGTCAGATTCGGCGCGAACCGCAGCTGACCGTCCCTACCGTCGGTCAGCGAGCCGTACAGCGTCATGCCTTCGAGGGCGAACTGGCGCAGGTCGACATCGCGGCCACCGTCGCGTCCGGTGACGTAGTGGTTGGTCTTCTCGATCGCCGCCTTGCCGCCGGGGTACTGTGCGGCGGGTCGATCGTAGAGGCCCATGTCGGACAGCCAGGTCATGCAGTCCCGGCCGCGATAGGTCCGCGCCACCCGCGGTGCGCCACCAACGGCCAGATGCACCGCTCGGCCCGCCAGGTGCAGGTCCTCGGCGATCTGCGTGCCCGATTGACCGGTACCGACCACCAGGACCGCCCCATCCGGTAGCTGATCGGGGTTGCGGTAGAGCTCGGAGTGGAGTTGGCGGATCGACGGGTCCAATGTTGCGGCGAACGGCGGTATGACGGGCAACGGGTAACCGCCGGTGGCGATGACGGCGTGGTCGCAGGTGAGAGTGTGCGAACCGGCGGCATCCTCGACGGTGAGTTCGAATCCGCCGTTGATGTGATTGGTCAGCTTGGTCACCCGGGTATGTGTGCGCAGCGGCGGGGTGAAGGTCGCCAACCACCCGTTCAGCCATTCGACCACCTGATCGCGAGTCATGAAACCGTCCGGATCGGGGCCGCTATAGGAGTAACCGGGCAGTCGACAGTGCCAGTTGGGTGTCACCAAGGTGAAGTTGTCCCACCGGCTGTCCGACCAGGCATGAACGGGGGTCGCGGCTTCCAGGACAAGGTGCTCGATGCCGGCCCGGCCCAGGTACCAACTGACCGACAATCCGGCCTGGCCGGCCCCGACGACGACCACAGGAACATGGGTGTTGGTCATCGCTGCTCCGATCCGGGGTTCATCGAGGTGATCTCGACCAGTGCGTCCAGCGGGAAACCCGCAGCGGCGCCGCTGATCCGGGACGCGGTCTCAGCCGCGGAGGTGCAGGCGAAGCCGAACTTGGCCCGTACGCGGTCACTGGCCTCGGTCATGGCGTGTCCGGTGCGCTGGACCAACTCGCCGACGGTGTAGCTACTGCCGGCCGAGAGGTGATCGTGCACGACCAGACTGGGCGAGTAGTAGCGCTGGGTATTGCCGTCGGGCCAGCGGATGTCGAATGTCATCTCAGGCATGGGCGAGCGCCTGCCAGTTCGCCTCGTGCGCCGAGGTCGGGGCGATCAGTGGGCCATACACGTCGGGCCTGCGGTCGCGAAGGTGGAACATCCCGGCGCGGGCGGTGCGGAAGGCCGTGTCCAGGTCAACCTCGGCGACGGCCAGTCCGCTGTCCAGAAGCGTTGTGGCAAGTATGTTTCCGCCAGGATCGACCACTTTTGCGTTGCCGACGTAGCGCAGTGATCCGAAAGTGCCGCTCTGATTGGATGCCACCCAGAACACCTGGTTGTCCAGCGCACGGGCGGTGTCGAAGAGGTTGAACCGATAGGTCCAACGGTCGTCCTGCAGATTCTGGGCAGTGGCGGTACGCGCTGCCGGCCAGGCCGACAGGCTCGCGATGATCTGCGCGCCGTCCAAAGCCATCATCCGGGCAGCCTCGGGAAATGCCTTGTCGTAACAGATCTGTAGGCCGATCCGGCCCACCGGGCTGTCGAACACCCGGTAATTCGACCCGGCGGAGTACGACATCCCCTCGCCGAGGGGCTGATGGACCTTGCGATAGGTGCCGTACACCTGGTGACCATCGAGAACGGCCGCCGTGTTGTACCGGGTCTCGCCGTCGTCGGCCAGTTCGCAGAACCCGATGGCGATGGTGAGATCGCCGACGATCTGCTGGACTCGTGCGATCTCCGGTCCATCGATCCGAATGGCAGGTGGCAGATCCCGCTTCGTTGTTCGCACGGTATCGCCGTGGTTTCCGAGGGAGGGCAGGTATCCGCCGATCGCGGCCTCGGGCAGCACCATGAAGTCCACGCCGGCTGCCCGTGCCTTGTCGGTGAGCGAAGAGATGAGCGCGTAGTTCTGTTCGAGATCGCGGGTGAAGTTCGCCGAAACGGCGGCCAGGATGGTCACCGTCATCTCCTAGACCATGTAGGTGGAGTTGATGATGGCGCCCTTGCGGGCATAGTGGATCAGTGCATCCTGGACGTCGAGCGGGTGGGCCGGGATGACGCCGTCGATCAGATCTTCCTCGCGCCCACCGTGCAGACCGAGCCCGAAGCGGCAGCAGAAGACCGTACCGCCCTCCTTGATGAAGGTCGTCAGCGCGTCGTTGATGTTCTGCTCACCTGGGAATCCTGAATCACCGGTGGTCGGAAAGCCCCGGGTGGCAAGGCAGTTGATGGCACCTGGGCCGTAGAAGTAGAGCGCCGATTCGAACCCCTTGCGCAGGGCGCGAGTGGCCTGCAGGACCGCCACGAACGATACCGACGATTCGTGGGCGATGCCGTGGACAAGAGTGAAGTAGCTTTCGCCGGCCTCGGCCTGGTAGTCCGGGAAGATCTTGGTCCCGCCGTAGATGGAGGTTCCCTTCGGTAGGGCGGGATGTGGGATCTCGGCCAGTGAGGCGGCGATGTTCTCGGTGATGGATGCGTCAAAGGTCATGATGTGCTCCGGGTTTCGTATCGCGGTTCGTCGGCGGTGTCGCCGGACGGCCGGTGATCGGCTGGTTCCATTAGATGCGCCGGGTATTTCCGCGTGGTTAGGCCCGGAATACGGATACGTTGCCGTCGGCTCACGACGGAAACGTCCGTGAAACACGAATTATGTTGTGCGGCAACGAGAAATGGCCCTATCGGAAATCCGACGGGCCTGAGATATGGATAGTACACCATAGATTAGTGCACTAGCAATGGGAACGATGCGGTCTCGGCGCCGCTTTCGTTTAGCCTTGATGGGTGAAACTGGACGGTCAGCAGTTGTCGGCCTTCGCCGCCGTACTCGACCTGGGCAGTTTCGATGCTGCCGCCGAGCGGCTACACATCACCCCGTCGGCGGTGAGTCAACGGGTCAAAGCTCTTGAGCAGCGGGTGGGGCAGGTTCTGGTGGTCCGCGAGAAGCCCTGCCGGGCGACCCCCGCCGGAGTGCCGATCCTGCGCCTGGCTGCCCAGATCGCCACGCTGGAATCGGAGGCGCTGGCCGAAACCTCCATTGGCTCCGCCGAACGCACTCGCATAGCGGTCGCTGTGAACGCCGACTCGATGGCCACCTGGTTCACCGCGGTGTTCGGGCTGCTGCCCGAGGTGCTGTTCGATGTGCGCATCGAAGACCAGGATCACTCGGCCCGGTTGCTTCGCGAGGGTGCGGTGATGGGCGCCGTCACCACCGAACGAGCCGCGGTGCCGGGTTGTCGGGTCCAGTCGCTGGGCGTCATGCGCTACGTCCCCGTCGCATCGGAGGATTACGTGGCGCGGTACCTACCGGAGGGATTCACTGCCGCCGCTGCCACACAGATGCCCTCGCTGGCCTGGAATCGAGATGACGCTTTGCAGGACAAGCTGATTCGAAAGGCTTTCCGGCGCGATGTCCATCGTGCCGTGCACTATGTGCCGACGGCCGAGGGGTTCGGCGCCGCTGTGCGCGCCGGCCTGGGCTGGGGAATGTATCCGGAGCAATTGGTGACCGCGGACTTCGTCCAGATATCGCCGATCCATCTCGACGTGCCGCTGTTCTGGCAGTCGTGGAAGCTGGACAGCGCGTTGGTCGCCTCGATCGGTCGCGCCGTGTCGACGGCGGCCCGCACTCTCCGCTGATCCCGCGCAGAAAAAGGTGACCTACGGCCCGGTGGGTCCGTAGGTCACCTGTGACTTCTCTACAGATGTCAGCTGATGCCGACGATCTCCTGGGCGATGGCGCTGAGCCGCACCTGGGCGGCTGAGACGACGCGCTGCCGATTCTTGTGGAACTCCTCGTAGGCGATGACCACTCGGATGTCGGCGGCATCGGAGAGTTCCTTCACCGCGGCCACGGCGTCGTTGACGTTGAGGTCGTCGTAGCCGGCGATCGGCAACTCGTCGGCCTCCAGCACACCGGCCTCGCCGCGGATCGTGTGCAGCGCATCGGCGACCTCCGCGGCGCCCTCTCGACGGCTGACCTTCTCGGCGGCCGACAGCGCGGCATCCCGTGAAGCCGAGAGAGTCTTGACGGCGATCTCACCGGCGTGGCTACCGCGGCTGAGTGCCTCATCGATGGTGGGGCGTGTCGCGCGGGCGGTGGCGTACACGCGCTCGAAGGCCCTGGTGGCCACGATGCCCGGCAGGTTGGCCAACTTCACCGCAGCGCCGGCGACGGCCTGAATCGGTGTGCGCCGCAAAGCCGCTGGGCCGCCCAGAGCTTCCTCGGCCAAGACCGTGGTCAACCACAGCACGGTCGCACTGTGGGCCTCGATAAGCGAGTCGGCGAGATCCTGCACCTCGCGGTTACCCGCGGCGACCGACAGCGACTTCAGGTAGCGGGCGCGGTCCACGAGCTGGTGTTCGAGGGCGAGATCGCCAAGCAGTGCCTCGGCGAAGGGCTCGGCCTGCTCGGTGAGCGCCTTCACGGCGGCGGCCGCGCGGCCCAGCAGTGGGCCGAGAATATCGGGCGACCCGCCCAGTTCGCGGATGGTTGCCTCGATCAGCGCGGCACGCGTCCGTGCGTTCTCGGCATTGGCGGACAGTTCTTCGCGCACCGCTTCGGTGCGCGCCTGCGCCGTCCGGACCTCGGCGATCTGGATTTCGGTGCTGGTCAGTTCAAGGATGGTGCGTAAGTTGGTGATGAGCGCGGTCTTGTCGGTCATGCGTATCCCCCTGCACGTAATTCGGAATGGATGTATCCGATCGGTCGATCGGACGGTGCGGGTGAGCACCCTCGACTATCGGCTACCCGGGGTTGCCGGAGTTGACACGGTGACACGCCGGGATGTGGCCCACGTCTCGGTGAAGTTCTATTACTATCGTTATAACCGCATGTCATGCAGTTTTATGACAGACGTTATAGGAGCGAATATTGCGAAGCGATGCGCCCACCGCGCGCGACCGGTTGGTCGCCGGCGCAGCCGATCTGCTGGCGCGGCGCGGTTTGGGGACGATGACCGTGCGCGAACTGGCCCGTCATGCCGACGCCCCGCTCGGGTCGACGTATCACTACTTTCCGGGCGGAAAGCCCGAACTTGCCGCGGAGGCGGTGCGCTGGGCCGACCGCGAGGCCGGCGCTGTTCTGCGACAAGGGCTTGTCGACGGTCCGATCGCCGGGTTGCGGGCGTTCGTGCAAATGTGGCGTCGCACGCTGGTCGATAGTGACTTCGGCCGCGGCTGTGCAGTGGTCGCGGTTGCGGTGCACGAGAATCCCGGAGACGCGGCGCGGGATGCCGCGGTCTTCGCGTTCAGCACGTGGACGGCCGAGCTCTCTGCCGCGCTGCGTCGGTGCGGTGTCAGCCACGGCGCCGCCGCCGATCTGGCGACATTGGTGGTCGCGGCGGTCGAAGGTGCCGTAGCGATGTGCCGTGCCGAGCGCAGCGTGCAACCCCTCGAGGCAGTGGCCGCCCAGTTGGAGGGTCTGCTCAGATCCTGACGTGCAGGACCTCGCCGAGCGGGCGCCGCGGTGTCGGCGGCGGCACGTCGTCGAGTTCGGAGGCCAACCCGATCCTGACCACGATCTGCGGATGAGCGCGGTTCACCAGCCCGCCCACGATGTCGCGGGTGGCCGGGACTTCGGTGAGGTGGCTGAGCGTGCAGGAGGACAGGCCGGCCATGGTGGCGTCGAGCAGCAATGCCGAGAGCCTCTCGCCGCATCGCAGCATGTCCAGCCGGGTGTCCTCCGGGGCGGAGATGACCAGGAGTCCAGCCTGGTCTTCGGCGATGTGCCTCCGGCGCTCCGCGTGCTGCGTCACCGGGAAGTTGCGGCCGACGTCGACCCGGTCCGCCTCGGCGGCCGACACGAGTGAGCTGTGCGGAATGCCGTCGGTAACTTCAAAAGGTGATGTCCACCAGCCGATTTCGTGATGATATGCGCTGTCGTAGAGGCGCAGTGCCTCGGTGAGCTGAGCGGCATCGGCGACGGTGGGCCGGTCCGCGGGATCGATCACATCCACGGCCGCCGCATCGGCGTCGTGCGCGGCGCCCAGCAGCAGATCGTAGGTTGCCGGGTCGGCGGGCGCTGCCAGGGGCAGACGATCGGTTCGGCGGGCCAGGATCGCATCCGCCTGACGGCGCTGGAATGCGGTGACGGTATCCGCCGGTGCCAGTGTGATGGTCGCCAGGTGCAGGTGGTCGCCGGAATCGGGATAGCGATGAACGGTGGTCCGGAAGCCGGCGGCCGCAGCCGCAACGCGGAAATGGTCAAGGGCCGCACCGCAACTGATCACCGCCTGACGTCCACTCGTATCGGTGGCGACCAACCGGTCGGTGTCGACGAACAGCTGTACCCCGTCGGGGGTGATGACCCACCGCCACGGCTGGCTGTTGTGATAGGAGGGTGCCCGGCACGCCAGCTGCACGGCGTCTTCCACGATTCGAGCGTTGGCCGCTGTCTGCGATGTTGCTGCCATGGTCATGAGTGTGCGGCGGGGCCGCCGGAGTCGGTAGGGCCGGAAGTCCCTAGCCGGATGCGGTGACTGCTCCAGATGTGAATCGGCCCCCGCCACAGACGTGGCGGGGGCCGATTCGTTGTCGGGATGGGGCCCTAGTGGGCCGGCTTGCGATGCCGACCGATCAGGGCGGTCAACCAGCGAACGTCGAGCAACATGTCGTTCCGCCTTTCTATGCGGTCTTGCGAAGGAGGGGGAGCAGGCGACGCCGGGCGAGGGTGCCTTCGGCGAAGTGATGCAGCGCCTCCGGAACGGAGACCGTGATGGGGAATGCGTCGTCGATCATGTGCAGGACGTCGACCACAGGGGCGCCGGCAACCAACGCCCATTCGACACCGGCCATATCGCATTCGTCATCGAGTGCGTAGAGCAGTGCAACACCGCGTGCGGACAGGAAGGTCACGTCGGTCAGGTCGAGAACGAACGGCTTCTCGGTCAGGACCAGTCGACGTACCTGCTCGGTGAGGCTTTCGACGTTGTTGTCGTCGATCACGCCGGATACCGTCACCACCAGGGCTAGATGGCGGCACTGCGCCCGCAGTTCTGCACCGCCGCACTGGACGGCGGGGTTGCCATACCGGAATGCGATTGTCATGGACTGCCTCCCTTCGTGGATCTCTACTGACACCGAAGTTATCGGGCGACTTTAAGGTACTTGGGAGTAGTGATTGAGACTTTGCTAAGAAGATAGTCTGAGAGCAGGGTAAGGTTTCGCTGAGCAAATTGAAATCTCTTGTGGTGCAATAGTTTTCATTGCGACGTTTCAAAAGTTCAAACCTAGGGTATCGCGTACCGGCCAGTAGCCGACTCGCGCGTTCAGTGCCGCCACTGCGATCCGCTGTAACCATCCCACGGCGAATAGTCGGCAATGAGTTCCTCTTGGACCGGTCGCTGCGACTCCGGGATGTGTTGCAGATTGACCCGGACGCGGTACCAGATCGAGCTCGGTCCGCGCATTCCGTCGATCAGCACGTCGACGGGCTCCAGGAGATCCGCCGCCTCGGGATGACGCTTCCTCCACACATCCAAGGCCGCCATCGCCTCGTCGCGGGTCTTGGTCCTGGCCACCTCGATGAGCGGCATCGTCGAGGTCCGCCGGCCCGTGCCCTTGGGCGGCTTCTCGGCCGGACCCAACCGCTGAGCCAACTCCAGCAAGCCGTCCAGGCTCCCGGGATGGTCGTTCATCGCCTCCCATGGATCACCGATCTCGGCGAAGCGTGCCGGCACCGTGGCCACCGTGAACGCTTCCGGGCGGCAATCGGGCACCTCGTCCCAGTGCAACGGTGTCGAGACCCGCGCATCCGGGGTGGCTCGCACCGAGTAGGCCGAGGCCACGGTGCGGTCCTTGGCGTTCTGGTTGAAGTCGACGAACACGCGAGCGCCCCGTTCCTCCTTCCACCAGCGCGCCGTGGCCAGGTCGGGCCTGCGGTTCTCGACTTCGCGGGCCAGCGCCTCGGCGGCCAGTCGCACCTGTGTGAACGGCCAGTGGGGGTGGATGCGCGCGTATATGTGGAAGCCACGCGACCCCGAGGTCTTCGGCCAGGCTGTCAGGCCGTGGTCTTCGAGTACGCATCGGGCCACGGCGGCGACCTCGAGGATCTGCGGCCACTCCACACCTGGCATCGGGTCGAGATCCACCCGCAGCTCGTCGGGATGCTCCAGGTCACCGGCACGCACCGGATGAGGATTGAGGTCGACACAACCCAGGTTCACCGCCCAGATGAGACCGGCCGGTTCGGTGAACACCGCCTCCTTGGCCGACGTCCCGGATGCGTACTTCAATTCGGCGACATCGATGAAGTCGGGCCGTTTCTCCGGGGCCCGCTTCTGAAAGATCGCCTCCACTGCGATGCCCTTGACGAATCGTTTGAGGATCATCGGTCGGTCGCGCACACCGCGAAGGGCGCCGTCGGCAACGGCGGTGTAGTAATCGAACAGATCCGACTTGGTGAGTCCGAGATCGGCGAAGACCACCTTGTCCGGATTGGTGACAGGCACCTGCCTGCCCGCGATCTCCACCTGCGCGCGAGCGGCCATCTCCTCATCGTAGGTTCGACCCCGCACAGCGACCGGCGTCACATAAGGTTGACAGATGTCGAAGCTGAGCCCGCTGTCAAAGATCCAGGAATCGGTAGGCAAGTACATCGATCGGGGCGCCGCGGAGCTGCACTATGCCCGCAAGATGTTCCAGGCGGGTGCGCTCAAGCTGGAGCCCCCGCGCGATATCGCCGCCTTCGTCAACGATATGAAGCAGTGGGGCGAGATCGGGATGATCCCCGCCCTCAACGCCCGTCGTTACCCGAACCGCAATGCCGTGATCGACGACTTCGGGACCATGACGTTCAAGGAGCTCGACGACGCTGTCAACGCCGTCGCCAATGCCTTGCTGGCCCGCGGTATCGGCGGTGGGGACGGTGTCGGCATCCTGGCCCGCAACCATCGGTGGTTCCTGGTGGCGGTGTATGCCACCGCCAAGATCGGTGCCCGCATCATCCTGCTCAACAGCGAGTTCTCCGGCCCGCAGATCAAAGAGGTGTCCGAGCGCGAGGGCAGCCGGATCATCATCTACGACGACGAGTACACCGCCGCGGTCTCGCAGGCCGCGCCTGAGCTCGGCAAGCTGCGCGCGTTGGGCGTGAACCCCGACAAGGACGAACCGTCGGGCAGCACCGACGAGACGCTCGAAGACATCGTCGCCAAGAACGGTTCCGCGCCGCCGCCTGCGGCCACCAAGAAATCGTCGATCATCATTTTGACCAGCGGCACGACCGGTACCCCGAAGGGTGCGAACCGCAGTGCCCCGCCCTCGTTGGCGCCGATCGGCGGCGTGCTGTCCTCGGTGCCGTTCAAGTCGAACGAGGTCACCTCGTTGCCGGCGCCGATGTTCCATGCGTTGGGTTTCCTGCACTCGACGATCGCCATGATGCTGGGCACGACGCTGGTGCTGCGTCGTCGATTCAAGCCCGCGACCGTGCTCGCCGATATCGAGAAGTACAAGGTCACCGCCATCGTCGTCGTCCCGGTGATGTTGTCCCGCATGCTCGATGAGCTCGAGAAGACCTCGCCCAAGCCGAATCTGTCGTCGTTGCGCATCGTGTTCGTATCCGGTTCGCAGCTCGGCGCCGAGTTGGCCACCAGGGCGATGAAGGACCTCGGTCCGGTCATCTACAACCTGTACGGATCCACAGAGGTCGCGTTCGCGACCATCGCTGGGCCGCAGCACCTTTCGAAGAATCCGTCGACCGTCGGCCCGGTGGTGAAGGGTATGAAGGTCCGGATTCTCGACGACAACGGCAACGACGTGCCCAAGGGTGAGGTGGGGCGCATCTTCGTCGGCAACTTCTTCCCGTTCCAGGGCTACACCGGCGGCGGCGGCAAGCAGATCATCGACGGTCTGCTGTCCTCCGGCGATGTCGGATACTTCGATGACGATGATCTGCTCTACGTCAGCGGGCGTGATGACGAGATGATCGTCTCCGGCGGTGAGAACGTGTTCCCGGCCGAGATCGAGGATCTGGTCAGCGGCCATCCCGAGGTGGTCGAGGCGACCGCGCTCGGCGTGGAGGACAAGGAGTGGGGCCACCGGCTGCGCTGCTTCGTCGTGCGGGTCGAGGGTTCCACCGTCGACGAGGACACCATCAAGGCCTATGTGCGCGACAACCTCGCGCGCTACAAGGTCCCGCGTGAGGTGGTCTTCATCGAGGAGTTGCCGCGCAACCCCACCGGCAAGATCCTCAAGCGTGAACTGCGCGAGCTGGATATCGACTGACCTCACCTTCCCAGCGACCGTGCGTGTCTGCACCCCGACACACCGCGTGCCGTCGCGAGTCGACGCACCCTCGCGGGGAGGAATACCTCGGGGCGCGCGGTGGTAATACCTTGTCGTGAACATCGACCTCTCCGGTAAGACCGCGCTCGTCACCGGCTCCACCCAGGGCATCGGCCTGGCCATCGCGCACGGCCTGGCAGGCGCCGGGGCCCGCGTCATCGTCAACGGCCGCACCCGGGCTCGCGTCGACGAGGCGGTTGCCGCTGTCGGAGGTGATGCTGTCGGCTTCGCCGCTGATGTGGCGGACGGCGACGGGACCGCCGCGCTGGTGGCCGAGTTCCCCGACGTGGACGTGCTGGTCAACAATCTCGGGATCTTCGAGGCCGTCCCAGCCCGCGAGGTGACCGACGAGCAGTGGCGCACCTACTTCGACGTCAACGTGCTCTCGGCGGTCCGGCTGATCCGCGCCTACCTGCCGAACATGATCGAAAAGGGTTGGGGCCGAGCGCTTCAGATTGCCAGTGATTCGGCGATCGTGACCCCGGCGGAGATGATCCACTACGGCGTGTCCAAGACCGCCCTGCTCGCGGTGACCCGCGGTTTCGCCAAGGATGCGGCGGGTACCGGTGTCACGGTGAACTCGGTGATCGCCGGGCCGACGCACACCGCCGGGGTGGAGGACTTCGTCTATCAGCTGGTGGACAAGGAGCTGCCCTGGGAGCAGGCGCAGCGTGAGTTCATGCGGCTGCACCGACCGCAATCGCTGATCCAGCGGCTCATCGAGCCCGAGGAGATCGCCAACATGGTGGTGTACCTGTCCTCGCCGCTGGCCTCGGCGACCACCGGTGGTGCGCTCCGCGTCGACGGCGGCTACGTCGACGCGATCCTGCCCTGACCGTTGCCCTGGCGAGCTGGGGGCACCTCCCGCTTGCGAGCAGACGCATGTACCCCCAAAACCGGCTGGTTCCAGGGGTACACGCGTCTGCTCGCGCAGAAAAGGTGACCGTTACGGGTCGCGGGGCAGGCCCAGCAGACGTTCGGCGATGATGTTGAGCTGCACCTCGGTGGTGCCGCCGTAGATCGTGGTGGCCCGGCTGAACAGCAGCCGCTCCGACCATTTGCCCGGCTCCTGCTCCTTGTCGCCGATAGCGCCGTCGGTGCCGAAAGAGGAGACACCGAACTCGGCATAACCCTGACCGGTCTTCATCGACAGCAGCTTGGAGATCGCGGCCGCGGGCATCGGATCGCCACCGGCGAGCGTCAGCAGCGTCGAGCGCAGGTTGAGCACCTTGGCGGCGTACCCCTCGGCGATCAACTTGCCCGCATGGTTCTGCTCGATCTGATCGAACTGGCCGTCGCGGACGAACTCCACGAACTGGTCCAGGCTGGCCAGGAACGGCGGCTCGGCACTGCCGATCGAGACACGCTCGTTGGTCAACGTATTGCGGCTGACCTCCCAGCCACGGTCCACCTCACCGAGCACCATCGAATCCGGCACGAAGACATCGTCGATGAAGACGGTGTTGAACATGGCGTCCCCGGTCAGCTCGCGCAGCGGTTTCACCTCGACACCCGGTGACGTCATGTCGATCAGGAAGTACGTGATGCCATTGTGTTTCGGAGCATCCGGGTTGGTCCTCGCCAGCAGTGCGCCCCACTGTGAGAACTGCGCGCCGGTGGTCCAGATCTTCTGACCGGTGATGCGCCAGCCGCCGTCGACCTTGGTGGCCTTGGTGGTCAGGCTGGCCAGATCCGATCCGGCGCCCGGCTCGGAAAACAGCTGGCACCAGATCATCTCGCCGCGGAAGGTCGGCGGCAGGAACTGCTGCTGCTGTTCGTCGGTCCCGTAGGCGACGATCGACGGGATGATCCAGGCCGCGATTCCCATCTGCGGGCGGGCCACCCGACCGGTCGAGAACTCCTGGGCGATGATGATCTGCTCGATCGGCTGGGCATTGCGGCCCCACGGCGTGGGCAGATGCGGTTGCACCCAGCCACCCTCGGCGATGGCGGTGTTGCGCTCCTCGCGCGGAATCTCCTTGAGCGCGGCGACCTCTGCGCGGATCTCCTCGCGCAGCTTCTCGGTGTCGGGATCCAGATCGATGTCCAGCTTGCGCAGACCGCCGCCGGTGGCGGTGTCCACGACCTGCTGCGGGTAGTCGGCGGCCCGGCCGAAGCCGGCGGCCAGCACCAGTGCGCGGCGGTAATAGACGTTGGTGTCGTGCTCCCAGGTGAAGCCGATACCGCCGTGGACCTGGATACATTCCTGGGTGGTGTGCTGCACCGCCACCGGAGCGAGCGTTCCGGCGACGGCGGCGGCGAACTCGTACTTGGAATCCTCGTTGCCGCTGTGGAATTCGTCGATGGCGCGGGCGGCGTCCCACACCGCGGCGGTGGCCCGCTCGGTCTCGGCGATCATGCCCGCGCACTTGTGCTTGATGGCCTGGAACTGCCCGATCGGGCGGCCGAACTGCTCGCGGATCTTGGCGTACTCGGTGGCGGTGTCGGTCGCCCAACGCGCCACGCCGACGCATTCGGCCGACAGCAGGGTCGAGATGAGCGCCCGGGCGTGTGCGCGGGTCAGGTTCGACAGGACCCGGTCGCCGGCGACCTCGACGGCGTTGACCCGGACATGGGCCACCGGACGCAACGGGTCGAGGCTCTTGACCTCTTCGATCTCCAGCGCGTCGGCGTCCAGGACGACCCATTCCTCGCTGCTGTCGATCGAAACGGGCAGCACCAGCACGGAGGCCTGGGCGGCGGCGGGGACGGCCCGCACCTCGCCGCGGATGACCAGCTGCTCGCCTTGGCGGGTGGCGGTCAGGCCGGAGTCGATGGCGTAGGCGGCGATGGTGTCACCGGTAGCCAGACCGTTCAGCAGCGAGGACTCGGCGTCGTGGGCGGCGATGAGCGCACTGGCGATCGCGGACGGGACGAAGGGGCCGGGGACCGCCCCGTATCCGAACTCGGCGAGCGTGATGGCCAGTTCGAGGATGCCGAAGCCCTGGCCGTCGACCTTCTCGGACAGGTGAACTCCCTGCAGACCCTGTTCGGCGGCGGCCTTCCAGTACGGCGGCGGGTTGGAGATCGGCGTCTCCAGTGCCTCGTGCAGGACGTCGGACGGGGCCACCTTGGCCACCAGTGACCGGACCGAATCGGCCAGGTCGTTGTGTTCAGAGTTGATCGCGATGGGCACGCTTAACCTCCATGGGGGCAACTTCCCTATTAACCGGTCGGTTGGTAACCGAGGGTACCCGCGGGGTGACGGTTGTCACCGCCCGCCCCTAGTTCACCTGGTTCACCACGTTAGCGAGGGGGTGGCCGTCCCGGATCCGCCGGCAGTTGCTGAGCGCAAACTCCAGGTAGCGACGCATCGTGTCCGCGGTGTACCAGGTGACATGCGGGGTCAGCACCACGTTGTCGAGGTCGAGCAGGGGATTGTCGGCGTCGACGGGTTCGACCGAGAACACGTCGAGTCCGGCGGCAGCCAACCGTCCGTCGCGCAGTGCCTCGGCGAGCGCCTGTTCGTCGACGATCGGCCCGCGCGCAGTGTTGATCAGCACCGCATCGGGCTTCATCAGCGCCAGGGCCCGCCGGTCCAAGAGATGGTGGGTGGCCTCGGTGAGCGGCAGGTGCAACGAGACGATGTCGCTCTCGGCCAGCAGTTCCGTCAGCGGGCGCCAGCCGGGGTTCCCGTCGTCGCGGGTGCTGGTGTGCAGAACGCGGTCCGCGGGGGCGCCCATCGCGATGACGACGCGCTCGACCTGCTTGGCGATGTTGCCGTAGCCGACCAGCCCGACGGCGCAGCCGCCGACGTCGCGGACCGTCTCGCCGAGGCTGGGATCCGATGGCCAGCCCGTGCCGGCCCGGGTGGCACGGTCGAGGGCTGGTAGGCGGCGCAGTGCGGCGAGCATCAGTAGCACCGTGCCCTCGGCCACGGACGGCGCATTCGCGCCGGGCATGTTGGCGACCGCGATACCGCGGGCGGTCGCGGTCGTCACGTCGATGGTGTTCACCCCGGCGCCCAGCTTGTGCACCAGCCTGCAACGGCGTGCCAGCTCCAGGTCGGCACCCGACAGTGGGCGCAGCACGTGCCAGATGACTTCGGCGTGCGGGAGCTCGCGATAGAAGGTCGTGTCGTCGTCCTCGGCGCACCACCGGATGTCCAGCCAATCTTGTTCCGGCGCAACCATATCGAGAACTCGCTGGCCGGGCGTGAAATGTGCGAGGACTCTCAACGCCACCGTGTCGCTATCCACTTGGAAATGGTATCGGCCTGCTCGCTGCGCGCGCCGGGGGTGGTGAAGTAGTGATCGGTGTCGATGGACACCAATCCCTTGTCGGTCGAGCCGAGGGCGTCATGGATTCTGCGCGCGTCGGACGGGAAGACGCCGGTGTCCTGGTGGGCGTTGATCACCAGTGCCGGGCAGTCGATCAGCGCCAGATGGGGTTCGGCGCGGGTCTGCGCATGCCGCAGGCTCCACATGCCGATCCAGTTGCGCAGCGTGCATGCCGCGGCGATCCCGCGTGCGGATCGGTTGGCCTTGACCGGTGGCCCGGCGTAACAGAGATTCGGCCGCCGGTTGGTCGGTTCCAGCGTCGGGTCGACCATGCGCGGATCGGCCCAGGTGCGCATGACGGTGAACGGCCGGTCCGAGAACCCGGCGTTCTGCACACGGTTCAGTTCGGCTTCCACCCAGTCCGTGATGGCCTCGTTACGGGCCACCTGGGCGGCGCGGTACCGGGTCACGAAGTCCGGCGAGTAGGGCGGGCCGTTGCGTTCGTCGAACAGATCGAGCTCGGGATCGCTGGTGACGGCGTCGTTTTCGTCGATCACCGAGGCGTCCATCCAGGAAGTCAGCACCTCCGGACGGCCAGGATGCGCCGCACTCGCGACGTATCCGTCGGCCGCGGGCAGATCAGCCAGACCCGCGGCCGGACGCATGCCGTCCAGCGGAGTGACATGCTGGTGCCGCGCCTGGGCCTGGTATGCCGCCATCAAGGACCCACCACCGGAATTGCCCAGCAGCACCACGGTTTCGATGTTCTGGACCTCACGCAACCAGCGCACGCCGACCCCGATGTCGACCAGCGCATGATCGAGTAGGAAGCTGCTCTCGAAACCGCGGAAGCGGGTGTTCCAGCCCAGGAACCCGATACCGCGCGTGGCCAGATAATCCGCGAGATAGTGCTCGGAGAAGTCGATTTGATAGTGCGTGGCGATGACCGCGATCTTCGGCTTGCGGCCGACCCCACGGTGATACAGACCCTGACACGGGTGCCCGCCTGCGCCGGCCCGCCGAGCGGTGGGGGAGTCCATCGCGACGAACTCGCGGATCACCCCGGGTGTCGCGCCCTTGGTTGTCATGGCCGGGGTGTCCCCTCGTGATAGATGGTCCGGTGGAAGATGGCGGCGAGGGTGGTGATGCATTTGTCGTCATCGGCTGTCTGGGCGCCCGTGCCCGACAGTTGGGCGTAGCAGAACTGGTGGAGCATGGAGACCAGTGCCACTGCGATCAGTTGGGGGTCGTCACCGGCGCAGAACCCGCGCTGCTGTGCCTTCTCGACCATGTTCGTGATCAACGTGATGGGTAGTTCACAGATCTCGGACCAGTACTGCGCGAAATCATCGCTGACCATCGCCAGCTGGGACACGGCGATGATCTCGGCGAGGCGGTGCCGGTAGGTGTGCCAGTGCGCTGCCGCCGCGGCGTGGGCGCGGGCAGCATCGTCCAGGCCGGGTTCGGCCGCCGCGCGGGCACGCTCGCGCGCTTCGTCGCGGAAGCGGACGGCCCACTCTCGGACCATCGCCTCCTTGGAGTCGTAGTAGTTGTAGAACGACGCGGTCGACCGGCCGGCCTCTGCGGTGATATCGGCGACGGTGGTCGCCAGAATTCCCTTGCGTGCCACGACTGTTCGTGCGGCGGCGTCGATGGCTGCCTGTGTCTGGCGGCCACGCACGGTGGGCAGCTCGACCCGAGCGGTCACATCCCTACCTTCCCGATTCGTTGATCAGATCTGAATCTGATGTTAGATTCAGATCTGGATCTGCGCCAGACCTGGAGGTCGTGATGATCAAGCCCGACAATCCGAATTCCGAGTTCGCCCTCGGTGGCATCAACCATGTCGCCCTTGTCTGTTCGGACATGCAGCGCACCGTGGACTTCTACTCCGGTGTCCTCGGGATGCCGCTGATCAAATCGCTGGATCTGCCCGGCGGGATGGGGCAGCACTTCTTCTTCGATGCAGGCAATGGCGACTGCGTGGCGTTCTTCTGGTTCACCGATGCTCCCGACGGCGTCCCCGGTGTGTCCGCCCCCATCGCGCTCCCGGGGCTCGGTGAGATCACCAGCGCGGTGTCCACCATGAATCACCTGGCGTTCCATGTGCCCGCGGAAAAGTTCGACGACTACCGGGAGAAGCTCAAGGCCAAGGGTGTCCGGGTCGGACCGGTGCTCAATCATGACGACAGTGAGTGGCAGGCCTCCAAAACCCTGCACCCGGGTGTCTACGTCCGGTCGTTCTATTTTCAGGATCCCGATGGCATCACCCTGGAGTTCGCCTGTTGGATCAAGGAATTCACCGATGCCGATGCGACGACGGTGCCGAAGACCGCGGCGGACCGCCGACCGCGAGCGGTCGTGTGAGACACCGCCGCGAGCGGTCGTGTGAGACACCGCCGCGAGCGGTCGTGTGAACCGGCCTAGCTCTGGCGCGGGTCGGGGAAGCTGTTCAGCATCCCGGTGAGCAGATCGATCAGTTCGGCGCTCGTGAGGTCGATGGCCCCGCTGAGCCAGCCGCTGATCGTCTGGCTGACGCCGCCGACGACGAAATGCGCTATCGCGTCGACCTGCGCGGTCCCGGCTTTCGGGAGTACTTCCCCGGCGTGCTGGGCGGCCAGCACGGCGAAGAATCCGCCCAGTTCGGCGCGTTTGCGGATGAGTACCGCATTCGACGAAGAGGTATCGAAGAGCAGTCTGCCGACGCGGGCATCCGCCCCGATGGTCTCGACCAGGTTGGTGATACCTGCCCGGTTCTGCTCGTTCGGTGGCGCGGCCGCCACCGCAGCCTGTGTGGTCGCCGCGATGGTGCCGATCACCGAGTCGAACACCGCGGCGACGAACTGATCCTTGTCGGTGAAGGCCTCGTAGAAGTGTCGAGTGGTTACTCCGGCCCGGCTGCAGATCGTACGCACCGTGAGTTCGTTGTCTCCGCTTCCCAGCAGGTCGAGACCGGCATCGAGGAACCGTCGCCGACGCTCGGCCAACCGCTGCGGTGCCGCGACACCGCGGTACGGCCGAACCTGGGGCATGGACCCATATTGACACCTGTCGAAAGTGCGCGGCAAGATGGGCGAGCAGTATCGGGAAACACTCGTTCTCACTTTTGGGGGCAATCAATGGCGATCGTCGAACGAGGCATCAGCGACACCTCGCGCCAGCCGTCTGCACCGCGCCGGCGGGGCCGGGGGGCTTCGGTCGGCGACGGATTGATGGGCGTGGCCCTACTGGCGGGCCCGGCAAACGTGATCATGCAACTCGGGCGCCCCGGCGTCGCGTACGGCGTGATGGAGAGCAAGGTGGAGAGCGGGCGCATCGATCGCCATCCGATCAAGCGGGCCCGCACCACCTTCACCTACCTGGCGGTGGCCGGCCGCGGCACCGACGACCAGAAGACGGCGTTCCGCCGGGCCGTCAACAAGGCGCATGCCCAGGTGCACTCGACCGAGGACAGTCCCGTCCGGTACAACGCGTTCGACAAGGATCTGCAGCTGTGGGTGGCCGCGTGTCTGTACAAGGGATCGGTCGACGTACGGCGGATCTTCGTCGGTGAGGTCGATGACGAGACGGCCGACCAGCACTACCGCGACGGCATGGCCCTCGGCACGACCCTGCAGGTGACACCGGAAATGTGGCCCGCCGACAGAGCGGCGTTCGACGCGTACTGGGAGCAGCAGCTCGACCAGATCCACATCGACGACACCGCCCGCGAGTTCCTGTATCCGATTGCGGTCGCCCGGTTGCGCGGTCTGCGTTTGCCCGGCCCGCTGCAACGGCATGCCGAGGACCTGGCGGGCCTGATCACCACGGGATTCCTGCCGCAGCGGTTTCGTGACGAGATGCGGTTGCCGTGGGACCCGCAGCGTCAGCGCCGGTTCGATCAACTGATGGGCGCTTTACGGTTCGTCAACAACATCGCGCCGGGTCCGGTCCGGCAGTTTCCGTTCAACATCTTGCTCAAGGACCTCGACTGGCGCATCCGCACGGGCCGACCGCTCGTCTGAGGCCTCCTGGGGCCTCCTTTTCATAGTTTGCTGACCGGATGATCGCGCCAGTACATCCGCTGGGGGACTTCGCTGTCGTCCCGCGCGTGTGGTGATGTTGCACACCGCAACCACCCGTGCCAGACGTCTCGACAGTTAGTTGATGCAATGCTAACTTCTGCGGAGTTAGCATAGGCATACTTAAGGAGACGGCAGCGGGCGTACAGCCCCTGCGACCACTACATGGATACCGTCAGTACATCGATTGCGCCCATCGCCGGGGGAGCGCGCGTCGACCGCGACGTGGTGAGCAGGTTCGCGACCTGCTGCCGGTCGCTCGGGCTGTCGGTCAATGACCGTCGACGACCGGCAGACCTCACCGCGGCGCTTTCGGGCTTCACGGAGCTGACGCGGATCGCCGGCGACCAGTGCGACGCGTGGATCGGGCTGGCGGCCACCGGAGCAGGCGTCGGCGCCGACGCCCGCCGCGTCATCGGCGAAATCTGGCGCACGATGGGCACCTTCGGTGTGCTGAGTCGCGAGATCGAGCTGGGGTCGGGCGACCTCGGTTTCGTCTATGACACCGGCTTGTACCTCCGGTTCCGGGCCACCGACCGCGACGACATCACCCTCGCGTATGCCGCCGCGCTGGCGGAGGCGGGCGATCTCCCCGCTGCCGACCTGCTCGTCGAGGAACTGGTCGGCCGGCGCCCGGCCTGGTTACAGGCGCGTTGGGTGCGGGTCGCCCTCTATCACCGCAGCCGGCGCTGGTCGGATGTGGTGCGCGTGCTGACCCCCGTGGTGAACAACCCCCACCTCGACGAGCACTATGCCCACGCCGCCCGGGTGACCCTCGGCATCGCGCTGGCACACCTGGGCATGTACGCGCCTGCCCTGTCGCATCTGGAGAATCCCGCCGGTCCCGTCCCGGTGGCCGCGGTCGACGGTGGCCTGGTCAAAGGGTTGTGTCTGCGCGCCGAAGGTGAGGACGACGAATCCGAGGATGTGCTCGCCGAGTTATACGCGGCCAACCCCGAGCACAGTGGTGTCGAAGAAGCGTTGCTGGACAAGTCTTTCGGGCTGAACATCACCACCGCAGCCCGAATCGAGGCCCGCACCAACCCATGGGACCCGGACACCGAACCGGGCGAGGCCGACTTCGTCGATCCGGGGGCCAAGGAACGCAAGGCCCATCTGCTCGTCGAGGCCGAGGCCGAACTCGCCGACTTCATCGGGCTGGAAGAGGTCAAGTACCAGGTGGCCCGGCTGAAAAGCTCGGTGGCCATGTCGATCCGCCGCCAGGAACGCGGCCTGGCCGTCGCCCAACGCGCCAACCACCTGGTGTTCGCCGGCCCACCAGGAACCGGTAAGACCACCATCGCTCGGGTGGTCGCGAAGATCTATTGCGGGCTGGGCCTTTTGAAGAAGGAAACTGTACGCGAGGTGCACCGCGCCGACCTCATCGGTCAGCACATCGGCGAGACCGAGGCGAAGACCAACGCCATCATCGACAGCGCGCTCGACGGTGTGCTGTTCCTCGACGAGGCCTATGCGCTGGTTTCCACCGGTGCCAAGAACGATTTCGGTCTGGTCGCCATCGACACCCTGCTGGCCCGGATGGAGAACGACCGCGATCGACTGGTCGTGATCGTCGCCGGCTACCGTGCCGACCTGGACCGTTTCCTGGACACCAACGAGGGTCTGCGGTCGCGCTTCACCCGCAGCATCGACTTCCCGTCCTACAACGCGGCCGAACTCGTCGAGATGGCAACCCGGATGGCCGAGAAGCGCGACAGCGTCTTCGAGCCGGCGGCCCACGACGAGATGGAGGCGCTGTTCGCCCACCTCGCCGCCAGTTCCTCCCCGGACGCCACCGGTACCGCCCGACGCAGCCTGGACATCGCCGGTAATGGTCGATTCGTCCGAAACCTTGTCGAACGCTCCGAAGAGGAACGCGAGTACCGATTGGATCACTCCGATTCCGACGATTTCACCGATGAAGAACTGATGGCCATCACCGCCGAAGACGTCAGCCGCTCCGCCGGACCGCTGCTGCGTGGCCTGGGTCTGGCATTGCCGCAGGCCGCCGGATGAGCGAGCAGGAGCGCCGCGAATTCGCCTCTCGCACACCGGTCAACGAAAATCCCGACCGCGTCGCGTACCGCCGCGGTTTCGTCACCCGCCACCAGGTGTCCGGGTGGCGATTCATGATGCGCCGGATCGCCTCTGGTGTGGCACTACACGACACCCGGATGCTGGTGGACCCGCTGCGCACACAGAACCGTGCGGTGCTCGTGGGTGCGCTGGTCTCGGTCACCGTGGTCGCCGGCTGCTTCGTCTTCTCCCTCATCCGACCCGGGGGCGACGCCGGTAGCGCGACGATCCTGGCCGACCGGGACACCTCGGCGCTCTACGTGCGCATCGGTGACGTCGTGCATCCGGCGCTGAACCTCACCTCCGCGCGGCTGATTGCCGGACAGGCCGACAACCCCACGACCGTCAAGAGCAGTGAGATCGACCGGTTTGCCCGCGGTAATCTCATCGGCATCCCAGGCGCCCCGGAGCGCATGGTGCAGAACACCTCTCGTGACGCCAATTGGACGGTCTGCGACTCGGTCTCCGACAATGGGGCCGGTGTCACCCTGATCGCGGGTGTTCCCGATGAACAGGGCGAGAAGGCCGCGGCGATGCCGGCCGGCCGTGCGGTGCTGGTGCGCAATGTCGGCGCCGTGAACGCGGGAACCTGGCTGCTGTGGGGCGGCAAACGCAGTCCCATCGATCTCGGTAACCGCGCCGTGACCGCCGCCCTCGGGCTCGGCGCGACCATCCCGGAGCCACGTGTCATCGCCCCCGGCCTGTTCAACGCGATCCCTGAATCAGCACCACTGGTCGCGCCAGTACTGCCCGGCGCCGGCGCGCCGCCGCAGTTCGATCTGCCCGTCCCCGCGCCGGTCGGTGCGGTGGTCGCCGCATTCGACTCCGACAACACCCTCCGTCACTACATCGTGCAGATCGACGGGCTGCAGCCCGTATCGCCGGTGCTGGCGTCCGTCATGCGCAACACCGACTCCTATGGCCTGCAGCAGCCACCGAGACTCGGCGCCGACGAGATCGCCAGATTGCCGGTGGCCGGTGGGATCGACCCGGCCGCCTACCCGACCGATGAACTGACACTTGTCGACGCCGGACCGGCACCTGTCACCTGTGCGTATTGGTCCAAGCCCGCCGATGCCACCGCGGGCAGGCTGAGCCTGCTCTCGGGAGCCGCACTGCCGTTGCCACAGGGATTACACACCGTGGACCTGGTCGGTGCGGGGAGCGCGGCCACTGCCGAGCGCGTCGCGCTGACACCGGGCAGCGGATACTTCGTCCAGTCCGTTGGATCCGATCCCGGTTCTCCGCCCGCCGGTTCGGCCTTCTGGGTCAGCGATACCGGTGTGCGTTACGGGGTGGACACCACCACCGACGCCAAGACCGTCGAGGCACTCGGCCTGAACCCGCCCCCGCTGGCCATCCCGTGGTCGGTGCTCACCCAGTTCGCGCCGGGCCCGACACTGTCGCGGGCCGACGCGCTGGTCGCACACGATGCCGTGGGAGCCATGGCCGCCGATGGAGAAAACTGATGAGTCGCTTGATCTTCGAGGCGCGCCGCCGACTGCCCATCCCTGAGGTCCGCAAGGGCACCATCACCATCGAGGCGCCGCCGTCGTTGCCTCGTCTGGTGCCGCCATCGCTGTTGCGTCGGGTGCTGCCCTATCTCATAGTCATCCTGATCGTCGGCATGATCGTGGCATTGTTCGCCACCGGGATGCGGATGATCTCACCGACCATGCTGTTCTTCCCGTTCGTCCTGCTGCTGGCGGCGAGCGCGCTCTACCGCGGTTCGGACAACAAGCTGCGCACCGAGGAGGTCGACGCCGAGCGCGCCGACTATCTGCGCTATCTGTCGGTGGTGCGGGACAATGTCCGTGCCCAGGCCGCCGAGCAGCGCGCCGCGCTGGAGTGGTCGCATCCCGCGCCGGGTTCGCTGTCCGCGATGCCCGGATCTCGACGCCAGTGGGAGCGCGACCCGCACGACCCCGATTTCCTGGTGGTGCGTGCCGGTGTGGCCGATGTGCCGCTGAGTACCCCGCTGCGGGTCAAGGACACCGCCGACGAGATCGACCTGGAACCGGTGGCACACACCACCCTGCGCGGCTTGCTCGACGTACACCGGACGGTGCGCGCCGCCCCGGTCGGTATCGACCTCGCCAAGGTCTCGCGCATCACGGTCCTGGGAACACCCGAGGAGGTGCGCGATGCGATGCGCGCCTGGGTGGCGCAGGCGGTCACCTGGCATGACCCGGCGGTGCTGAGTGTCGCGTTGGCAACACCCGACCTGGAGGCCGCCGACTGGTCGTGGCTGAAATGGCTGCCTCACAACGATGTTCCCGGCCGTGTCGACGGTGTCGGACCCGCCCGCTACCTAGCACCCAGCGTCGATGCGCTGCGGGCACTGCTGGCGCCCACACTTGACGAGCGCGATGCCTTCGGTGGTGACCCGCTTGAGGCGGGAAAGCACCTCCTGGTGCTCATCGACGATGACGAGGCCGACGCCGACGCAGTGGTCGGCCGGGCCGGTGTCGCGGGTGTGACCGTGATCGCACGGTCGAGCATCGAGCCGCACCGTGAGCAGTATTCGGACCCGGAACGCCCCATCCTCAAGGTGGTCGATGGGCGCATCGACCGATGGCAGACCGGCGGCTGGCAGCCGTATATCGATACCGCGGACGGCTTTTCGGCCGGGCAGGCTTCCCACCTCGCCCGCCGGCTGGCCCGCTGGGACACCAACCCGGACCAGTCGCGCACCGCGGCCACCGGGGCATCGACGTTCACCACGCTCTTCGGGGTCGACGATGCCTCGGCGCTCGATGTCGCGAGTCTGTGGGCGCCCAGGCACCGCGACGAGGAACTACGCGTACCCATCGGTGTGACCGCCACCGGCGAACCCCTGATCTTCGATCTCAAGGACGAGGCCGAGGGCGGAATGGGCCCGCACGGCCTGATGATCGGTATGACCGGCTCGGGCAAGTCGCAGACCCTGATGTCGATCTTGTTGTCGCTGTTGACGACCCATCCGGCAGACCGGCTGATCGTCATCTACGCCGACTTCAAGGGTGAGGCGGGGGCCGACATCTTCCGCAACTTTCCCCAGGTCGTTGCCGTCATCTCGAATATGGCCGAAAAGCGTTCACTGGCCGACCGTTTCGCAGACACTCTGCGTGGTGAAGTGGCTCGTCGGGAGCAGCTGCTCAAGGACGCCGGCCGCCGGGTACAGAACAGTGCATTCAACTCGGTCACCGAGTACGAGGGTGCGATCGCGGCCGGACACGATCTTCCTCCGATCCCGACGTTGTTCGTGGTGGCCGACGAATTCACCCTGATGCTCGCCGAGCATCCCGAGTACGCCGAACTGTTCGACTATGTGGCGCGCAAGGGGCGTTCCTTCCGCATCCATATCCTCTTCGCGTCGCAGACCCTGGACGTCGGCCGGATCAAGGACATCGACAAGAACACCTCCTACCGGATCGGTCTGAAGGTCGCGAGTCCGTCGATCAGCCGGCAGATCATCGGCTCCGAGGATGCCTACCGCATCGAATCCGGCCGCGAGCACAAAGGCGAAGGTTTCCTGGTGCCGGCGCCGGGGGCCAACCCCATCAAGTTCCGCAGCACCTATGTCGACGGCATCTACGATCCGCCACGCAGCAGTCACGCTGTGGTGGTGCACTCGGTGCCCGAGCCGCAGCTGTTCACGGCGGGCTGGGTGGAGCCTGCGCCCGATACCGTCATCGTCGATACCGAGGCCGACGATGTACCGGCGCCGCGCAAGCTGATCGCTACGATCGGTGACCAGTTGGCCAACTACGGGCCGAAGGCGCCGCAGCTGTGGCTGCCACCCTTGGAGGAAACGATTCCGCTGGCGGGTCTGCTGGCCCGCACCGAGATCGCCGTCGGGAAGTGGCGTTGGCCGCTCGGTGAGATCGACAAGCCGTTCGAGATGCGCCGCGATCCGCTGGTCTTCGATGCTGCGGGCTCCGCGGGCAACCTGCTGATCCACGGTGGCCCGCGGTCGGGCAAATCGACGGCCCTGCAGACATTCATGCTGACGGCCGCCGCACTGCACGCACCCGGCGAGGTCAGCTTCTACTGCCTGGATTACGGCGGCGGCCAGCTCGCCCCCATGGCCGATCTGGCGCACGTCGGCGCCGTTGCGACAGCGTTGCAGCCCGAACTGATCCGGCGAACCTTTGCCGAGCTCGAGCAGCTGCTGCGAGCGCGGCAGGAACGCGGCGCCTCGACGGGCGCCGCAGGCCGATATGGCGACGGCTACGGCGAAGTGTTCCTGGTGATCGACAATCTGTACGCCTTCAGCAGGGACAACACCGACACGTTCAATACCCGTAATCCGTTGCTGGCCAGGGTGACCGAACTGGCCAACGCGGGCCTTGCCTACGGCATCCACGTCGTGATCACCACGCCGAACTGGCTGGAGGTGCCGCTGGCCATGCGCGACGGCCTGGGGATGCGGCTTGAGCTCAAGCTCAGCGATGCGCACGACAGCAATGTCCGGGTCGCCGGTGCCTTGCACCGGCCCGCCGAGAGTGTGCCCGCCGACCAGCCCGGTCGCGGCCTCACGATGGCCGCCGAACACTTCTTGTTCGCTGCACCGGAACTGGGCTACATCGCGACGCTCAACTCGCGCCACGACGGGCTGCATGCCCCGGCAGTCCGGCTGTTGCCGACACAGCTGCCTCCTTCGGCGCTCGGCGCGGCCTATCTGGGGCCCGAACAGGTGGTGATCGGCCAGCGCGAGGAGGATCTGCGACCCGTCGCCATCGACTTCGCCAGGCACCCGCTGATGATGGTGTTCGGCGACTCCCGCTCGGGCAAGACGACGCTGCTGCGCCACGTGATCCGCACCATCCGCGACAATTCCACCGAACAGGACATCGCGTTCACGGTCATCGACCGCCGGCTGCACCTGGTGGACGAGCCGTTGTTCCCCGACAACGAGTACACCCCGAACATCGACCGGATCACCCCGGCCATGCTGGGACTGGCGGCGTTGATCGAAAAGCGCCGTCCGCCGGCCGGGTTGAGTGCTCAGGAACTGCGCAACTGGTCCTACCGCGCCAGCGGCGGAGGACAGATCCACTACCTGATCATCGACGATGTCGACCAGATACCGGATGGTCCGGCTGTCAGCGGCCCCTATGCCGGGCAGCGCCCTTGGAGCCCGCTGCTGGGCCTGCTTGCCGAGGCGGGCGATCTGGGGTTGCGCGTCATCGTCACCGCCAGGGCGAGCGGATCCGCGCACGCGGTGATGACGGCACCGCTGTTGCGCAGGCTCAACGATCTCCAAGCGACCACCGTCATGCTGTCCGGAAGCCCCTCCGACGGCGGCAAACTCCGTGGTGTGCGCTTCAGCAAGCTACCGGCCGGGCGCGCCATGCTGCTCGGCGACAGCGAGGTGGCGACGTATGTGCAACTGGTGAATCCGCTTGTACCCGAGCCGATCGCACCTGCCGGATCAAACGGAAAGGAATACAGCTGATGACGCTGCGTGTGGTTCCCGAAGGACTGACCGCCGCCGGCTCGGCGGTGGAATCGCTGACCGCGAGACTGGCTGCCGCCCACGCCGCGGCGGCGCCTCTGGTCAACGCGGTGATCCCGCCGGCCGCCGACCCCGTGTCATTGCAGACTGCCGCGGGCCTGAGCGCACACGGTAACGCGCACAGTGCTGTCGCGGCGCTGGCCGTCGAAGAGTTGGGTCGCGCCGGCCTGGGCGTCGCTCAGTCGGGTGCGAGCTATGCCAGCGGCGACGCGCAGGCGGCGGCAAGCTATCTGATCGCCCGCGGCGGCTGACATGACAGCTCCCATCTGGATGGCCCTGCCACCCGAGGTGCATTCGGCGCTGCTCAGCAGTGGTCCGGGCCCCGGGTCGCTGCTTGCCGCCGCGGGAGCCTGGCAGTCGCTGAGCACCGAGTATGCCGCGGCGGCAGCAGAACTGACCACGACCCTCGGAGCGGTGGCGGCCGGGTCCTGGGAAGGGCTGAGTTCGGAACAGTACATCGCGGCCCACCAGCCCTACCTCGCGTGGCTGGCGCGAGCCAGCGTCACCAGCGCCGTGGCCGGCGCGCAGCACCAGACGGCCGCGGCCGCCTACACCACCGCGCTGGCCACCATGCCGACGCTGGCCGAACTGGCCGCCAACCACGCCATGCGGGGCGTGCTGATCGCCACGAACTTCTTCGGTATCAACACGATTCCGATCGCCGTCAACGAAGCCGACTACGCACGGATGTGGATCCAGGCTGCCACTGTGATGAGCACCTATCAGGCGGTCTCCGCGGCGACGGTGGCCGCCATGCCGACACTGGAACCCGCGCCGCCGCTACTGGCCCCGGGTATCGGCGAGGCGGGTGCGTTCACCGCGACCGGAACCCAGTTGTCCGCCCAAGCGGATGCGGTCAATTCGGCTTCGGCGCTGAACAATTCGAACATCATCGTCCAGTTCCTGGAGCAGTACATCAAATCGCTGCCCGGTGGCGACCTGATCCTGGAGTTCTTCTCCGACCCCATCGGCATCCTGCGCCAGATGTTCATCGACTTCCTCACCAACCCGTCGGCGGCACTGGTCACCTGGGGGCCGATGCTGTTCGCGCTGGTCTATCAGGCCATCCTCCAGCCGGTCGGCTGGGGCACCTGGATCGGGGTGGCGTTGGCACCGTTCCTGCTGCCGCTGCTGTCCCTCGGCCTGGTCGCGCTGGCCTTCCTGGCGCTGATCCCGAAGTTCACCGACCTGCCACCATTGGTGCTCGGCGATCCGGCCGCGCCTGGCCCACAACGAGAATCCGCGCTGCCACTGGCCAGCATCGCCCCGGCAGGCACGCCCGCGGGAGCGGCGCCCGCACCAGCCACCCCGGCGGCGGCCCCGGCTGCCGCCCCGGCGACGGCTCCCGCGGCAGCTGCCCCTGCGCTGGCCTACGCCGTTTACGGTGGCCACCCCGGCGGTGGCTTCAGCCCTACGGTCCGGGACGGCACCCAGGCGAAGGCGCCCGCGTCAGGGTCGTCAGCAGCCGTGGCCTCGGCCGCCGCGCTGTCGGCCGCCGAGCGCCGAAAGCGGCGGCGCAAGAAGGGCGGGGAGATCAAGGACCGCGCGTACGCCGACGAGTTCATGGACTACGAGGCCACCGAGGAGGACCCGCGACCACCGCAACCCCGGCCCGAGCCGACAATCCGCGCGTCCGAGCGCGGAGCCGGCCCGATGGGCTTCACCGGAGCGGTCAGCGCCGAGCAGCCCAGGGCTGCCGGTCTGGCCGAACTGACCGAGGATTCCTTCGGCGGTGCGCCGGCCAACCCGATGCTGCCGGGCTCCTGGAGCCCCGATGAGCCACCCGCATCGGAAGGGGGAAGACCGCACTGAGAACCCGGTGGGTGGCCCCCGAACACCACAACGCCTGATCCCGAATACCCTGCCCGAAAGGAACATTCATGAGCATGCTCGATGCGCACATTCCGCAGCTGGTTGCCTCCGAGTCGGCGTTCGCCGCGAAGGCGGCCCTGATGCGAAGCACCATCACCCAGGCCGAGGGGGCCGCCCAGGCCTCGCAGGCCTTCCACATGGGTGAGTCGGCGGCGGCATTCCAGGCCGCCCATGCCCGTTTCATCGAGGTGTCGGCGCGGGTGAACGCGCTGCTCGACATCGCCCAGGCCAACCTCGCCGACGCCGCAGGCACCTATGTCGCCCAGGACGCGGCCGCCGCCAGCACCTACACCGGCATCTGACACCGGCTGCCAAAGGAGAAATCACATGTCCCAGATCATGTACAACTACCCGGCCATGCTGGGTCTGTCGGCCGAGATGAACGGCTACGCAGGAGCACTCAACACCGTAGGCGCAGACATCGCCGCCGAGCAGGCGGCCCTTTCCGGCGCCTGGCAGGGTGACACCGGGATGACGTACCAGGCGTGGCAGGCGCAGTGGAACGCGAGTCTGGCCGAACTGGTGCGCGCCTACCAGGCGATGGCCAGCACGCACGAGACGAACACCATCGCGATGAATGCCCGGGACCGGGCAGAAGGTGCCAAATGGGGATAGATGGCTGCTAATGCGGTCGAGCTGACCGTCGAGCAGGCCTGGTACATCGCGGACACGACGGGCTGTGGGTCGTTTCCGTGGGTACTGGCGATCACGCCGCCCTATAGTGAGCCGTCGTCCGCAGAGCCGTTCGCGGTCGAACGGATCGACGAGCTGACCGAGCTGGGTGTGATGTCCGCCGACCGGGTCGTCAATCCTGCTGTCGCACAGTGGATAAGGCAGACCTGCCAGGCCCGGCAGTGGTTGGAGATGCGCGTCGTGGCCCCGCACGGCGACATGCTGCGCGGCCTCGTCGGCAGATCCGACGATGCCACGGTGGTGGCATTGCGCAGCGGTGGCCTGGTGACCTTCACCGCCATGGACATCCACGCGGCTCGCGACCTGGTGCCGGTTCTGGTGGCCGGACTCGCAGGCCAACGGCCTGCCGAGTTCGAGGACTTCACCGTGCCGGTCCGCGCCGGCGCTCGCGCCGACGAGAAACTGAGAGCTGGGGCCGATTTGACCGAGATCCTCGATTACCTGGGGATCTCGTCCTCGGCGCGACAGGTGGTCGAGTCGGTGTTCACCGAGCGGCGCAGCTACGTCGAGATCGTCGCCGGCGAGCACCGCGACGGTCATCGGGTGAGCACCGAGGTCGGCGTCAGTGTGCTCGACTGCCCGGCGGGTCGCATCCTGGCCAGCCCGCAACGGGCATTCGACGGCGAGTGGGTGTCCACCTTCGCCCCGGGAAGCGACAGCGCCATCGCCGCGGCGATCGACAACCTCATCGCCACCTTGCCCGGTGGCCCGTGGTTCGCCCCGGTCACGCATAACCGAGATTTCGACCAGAGAACGGAAAACCGATGCCCGACAACACTGTGATGCCGATCGTGCGGGTGGCTGTGCTGGCCGCCACGGGTGGTGGCTCCGATGCGGCGGGGCGACTGACCGAGCTGGCGCTGCCGGCAGGGTTGCCGCTGCGCGAGATCATCCCGGCAGTCCAGCGCACAGTGCTGCCTACCGACGACGCGACCGACACTCCGCCGGCGCAACTGAGCCTGGCTCCCATCGGGGGTGCGCCGTTCAGTTTGGACGCGACACTGGACACCGTCGGTGTCGTCGACGGCGATCTGCTCGCGCTGCAGGAGATCCCGGCCGGACCGGCCGCGCCGCGCATCGTCGAGGATATCGCCGACGCGGCCATGATCTTCTCTGCCGCGCGGGAACTGCCTTGGGGCCACGGGCATATCGCGCGCGCCGCCGTGCTCGCGGCCATCGCGTTGATCGTGTTCGGCGCCGCGCTGGCGACCTCCGTGCGGCTGATCACCGGTCACTCCGCGGGATTGTTCGCCGTCGCCGGCCTGGCGGCCGCGACGGTGGTGGCCTCGTTCGCCGCGCGGGTACGCCACCCGCACCTCGGCACCGCGCTGGCGTTGACAGCGCTGCTTCCGATCGCCGCGGCTTTCGGACTTGCCGTACCCGGTGAACTCGGTGCGTCTCAGGTTCTGTTGGCCGCGGCAGGAGTCGCCGCCTGGTCGATCATCAGCATCGTGGTGTTCGAACGCGGGATCGCCGCCTTCACCGCCGCGACCGTCCTGGGCGTCGGCGTCATGATCTTCGCGGCGCTGGCGACCATCTGGGATATGACCGATGTGCGGATCGGTACCGGGTTGATCGTCTTCGCCCTGGTGGTCACCGTGCAGGCGGCGCGGCTGTCTGCGCTGTGGGCCCGGCTGCCGGTGCCGGTCATCCCCGCCCCGGGTGACCCGACTCCGTCGGCTCAACCCCTGCGCGTGCTGGAGGACCTCCCGCGCCGCGTCCGGGTGACCGATGCGCATCAGACAGGCTTTCTGGCCGCCGGCGTGCTGCTCTCGGTGACGGGTTCGTTGATCCTGGTCGGCGCGCAGTCCGTATCGCCGTGGGCCTGGGTGTTGGTGGTCGTCGCGGCATTGGGTACCACGGTGCGCGCGCGGGTGTGGGACTCCGCGCCCTGCAAGGCATGGTTGTTGAGCCAGTCGTTCCTGCTGCCCGCCGGTCTGCTGGTGGTGTTCGCCGCGACCGACCGGTACACCGCGGCGTGGTGGGCGCTGGGAGCACTGGTCGTGGTGGTGGGCTGCTGGATCATCGCCGCCCTGAACCCGCGGCTGGCAGCACCGGAGACCTATTCACTGCCCGCGCGCCGGCTGTTCGGTTTCGCCGCAGCGGCACTGGATGCCTCGGTGATCCCGCTGGCCGCATACCTACTGGGGTTGTTCGAATGGGTGCTGAACCGATGACGTGCGATTTCGGCGCGCTGACGTTCGGTGAGCGAACGTCAGCGCGCCGAAATCGCCAGGGGAGAGGCGTGACTTTCGCCGCTGCGGTCATGGTCGCCCTGGTGGCCAGCCCGGCGGCCGGCGCTGTGACGCCCCCGGAAGTGGACGCCGCCGTGGCACCCCCGCCGGGAACCGCGGGACCACTGCGCACCATGACCCAGCGCAGCGCGTGCTCGGTGACCGGGACGATCCCCGGCACCGATCCCGCCGCGGTGAGCCCCAACCAGCTGTCGCTGGACCTCGACGACGCGTGGCGGCACAGCCGCGGTGACGGCCAGACCGTGGCCGTGATCGACACCGGTGTGCAGCCAGGACCCCGGCTGCCCAATGTCGCTGCCGGCGGCGATTTCGTCGGCGCCACAGACGGACTGACCGACTGCGACGGACACGGAACCATGGTTGCCGGACTGATCGCCGGCCAGCCCGGTGACGACGGCTTCTCGGGGGTCGCCCCGGGTGCCCGGTTGCTGTCCATCCGGCAGACCTCGGGCAAGTACGCGCCGAACCAGCCCGGTGAGGATCCGGCGATCGCCGAGGCCAACAACGATATCGCGACGCTGGCGCGTGCGGTGGTGCGCGCCGCCGACCTGGGCGCCCAGGTCATCAACATCTCGTCGGTGGCCTGCGTGCCCGCGACCACCACCATCGACCAAAGCGAGCTCGGTGCCGCATTGCGTTACGCCGCAGTCGAAAAGGATGTCGTCATCATCGCCGCCGCCGGTAACACCGGCGGCGGTATCGCCGGCGGAACGGCCTGTGCAGCCAACCCGCTGACCGACCCGAACCGTCCCGATGACCCGCGCAACTGGGCCGGCGTCACCTCGGTCTCGACGCCGTCGTGGTGGCAGCCCTATGTGCTGTCGGTCGGTGCGCTCGGCTCGGCGGGCGCACCCGCGGCGTTCAGCATGTCCGGCCCGTGGGTGGGCCTGGCCGCGCCGGGGGAGAACATCACCTCGATCAGCAACGGCCCCGACGGGGCGCTGGCCAACGGCCAGCCCGACGAGAAGGGCGAGCTGACACCGGTTTCGGGCACCAGTTATGCGGCCGCCTATGTGTCCGGCGTGGCAGCCCTGGTGCGCAGCAGGTTTCCCGAGCTCTCGGCCACCCAGGTGGTGCGCCGGTTGACCATGACCGCCCGCGGTGCCGACCGCTCGCCGTCATCGCTGGTGGGCGCGGGAACCGTCGACCCGGTTGCCGCCCTCACCTGGGATGTGCCGGGTCCCGGCAGTCCACCACGGACGACCAGAGATGTTGCGGCTCCGCCCGATCCGGTGGCGCCCGATCACACCGGGCGCAATATCGCCTTCATCGGTGCGGGTCTGCTGGCATTGATCGCCACCGTGACGGCCGTGACCGCAACTCAACGACGGAAGGACACCGCCGCATGACGGTCCGACTCGCACTCGCGCTGCTGTTCATCGTGGCCGCAGTGCTGGCCTACCCCTACCGCGATGCCACCCAGCAGTGGGTCCTGGGCGTCTCTGTCGTCGTGGTGATTGCTCTCTTCTCCTGGTGGCGTGGGGAATTCGCGACGACCAAACTCGTCCGTCGGTGGGCGATCTGGCGAGGCAACCGCGGCGGTGCGCGCCGTCCGGCCCGTGTGACCGCCGCGACCGTGGTGCTGGGCATCGAGGATCCACTGGATGACGAACTGCCGGTCGGGCTGATCGCCGGCTATGCCGATCGCTACGGATTGCGGCTGGACAAGGTGCGCATCACCAGCCGGGAGGCCGGCGGGCAGGTCCAGCATTGGATCAGCCTGACCCTGGACGCCGAGGAGAACCTACCCGCGCTACAGGCACGTTCGGCGCAGATCCCCGTCGCACAGACCACCGAGACCGTGGCCCGCCGCCTGGCAGACCATCTGCGGGAGGGCGGTTGGACGGTCACCGCGGTGCAGCACGCCCCGCGACCGGTGTCGGATTCGGCCAAGGAGACCTGGCGGGCCGTGACCGACGAGTCCGGTTTCCTGACCGCCTACCGGATTCCGGTCGATGCGTTGGCCGCCACGCTGGACCTGGTGCGAGCGGCTCCTTGCGAGGAACGCTGGACGGCAGTCGAATTCGCCCCCGAGTCGGTGACCGCGGTGGCTGCGCTGCGCTCGGCGGAGCGTCCGACCGGAGCGCCCCCCATCGCGGCGCTCGCTCCGCTCGGCGGACTCCAGCGGTCGACACTTGACGCACTCGATCCGTTCTCGGCGGATCGGTTGCCCGGACACCGTCCCGCCGGGACATTCGCCGATCAGGTGCGCTGGCCCTCGACGGTGTGACTCGGGAGGGTCAGAACATGTACGGCCGCAGGAATCGGGTCATCCGACGCAGATAATCCGGCTGGCTGACGTGCAGCACGTGGTTGCCGGGGAACCAGTGGAATTTGCACCGGTCCCAGTGTCGCCAGAGCAGTTCAGCCTGCTGCGGCGGCGCCAGCTTGTCACCGAGTCCGGCGATGATCAGCCGGCGCTCCTTGGGCACCAGTGGTGCGTAGTTCAGCGGTGAATGGAACATCGTCGCGGCATCCGATCGCGACTTGTCCACGTTGCTTAGTCGATTACCAAGGCGCACAAGCATATTCGCCGGAAACCAGTCGTCGAATGCGGCTTCGGGGGTGACGACCGGGACATTCGGGATGACCGCCTGGATGCGGTCGTCGACCGAGGCGATCAGTGCCGAGGTGTACCCGCCCAGCGACATGCCGGTCAGCGCGATTCGGTCGACCCCGGTGTACTCCAGATAGTCGATGACCGAACGGAAGTCGTGCACCGCCTGGGCCATCGCCTCGGCGAAACCGGGCATGCCGTCGGCGAAGTAGCCGTATCCGCTGTATGGCGAATCGGCTTCGGCGCGCATCCCGTGGAAGGGCAACGTGTAGAGCAGTACGTCGTAGCCGGAGCGGAAGAACCACGGCAACGAGAAGAACAGGCCGTTGAACAGGTACGCCGACCCCATGAAGCCGTGGATCAGGCACAGGGTGGGCCGGGGACCGTCGCCGTGCACCCAGTGCTGCGCGTGCACGACGTTGTTGCGTACATATCCCGCGCGCCGGTCGCGAAGTGCCGGGTTGATCGCGCGGAAGCTGCTGTTGAAGCGGATGTTGTAGACCGAGCCGTGGGCGACCGACGATGCCAACAGGTTCGCCGGCCGTGAGGACACCCGAGGTGGTTCGGTCGGCGCAGGGAACGACAGCGTCGGATCATGCTCGGCCGCCAGATCGATGTAGAACTGCAGCGCGGCGTCCTCGTCGCGCACCGAACCGGGACGCAGCGCCGCACCGGCCAGCTTCGGCAACATCGCCGCCCCGACGATAGAGGCCACCGTTGTCCGCAGCGCCAGGTCGGCGACCGCCGAAGCGTCCACCACCAGCCGCTGCTGGCGGGTCAGATCCACCCGCCGAGGCAGTCCACGGGCGGTTGCATCTGCGCCCGGGATATCGGGGACGGGGATCGGCGGATCGACCGGTTGCGCTTGGGGCACGGCTGCCTCTCTCGGGCTTTCGCGGGCCAACTGATGGTAGCCCGGTCGAACCGACGGTATCGGTCAGTCAGGATCGGGGGTGCCGAAGACCGCCGCGGCGTTGTGGTGGAACACCCCGCGCAGCCAGGCGTCGTCGACGCCGGGCAGATCACCGACGGCGCGCATCGCCTCGGCATAGGTGTAGGGGATGTTCGGGAAATCGCTGCCCCAGAGTATGCGGTGGCCCAGATCGCGTAACCGGGCATACTCGGTCGCCGGAAACGGCATGGTGCGTTCCATGAAGGGCGTGAACGCCATGGTGGTGTCCAGGTACACGCCATCATGTGCTGCCGCGATGTCCAGGAAGTCGCTGTATTCGGGCCCGCCCATGTGCGCCACGATGAGGCGCAACCGCGGATGCCGGGCCAGAACCGCGCGGATCGGGTCCGGGCCGGTGTGGGTGCCGGGAGTGGGTCCCGAGCCACAGTGGGTGACCACGGGCGTACCGCTGTCGGCCAGCACTCCCCAGACATCGTCGAGTAGGGCATCGGTGGGGTCGTACCCGCCGACCTGGACGTGGGCCTTGAATACCCGCGCACCGTGTTCGATCGCGGCGGCCACATACCGAGCGGCGCCGGGCTCGGGAAAGAAGGTCGCGGTGGACAGACAGTCCGGGGTGTCGGCGGCAAAACGCGCCGCCCACTGGTTCAACCACTCGGCCATGGCCGGCTTGTGCGGATAGACCAGCGAGGTGAAGGCCAGCACGCCGAAGGATCGCAGCGTGGCCAGACGGTCCCGCTCGTCCGCACGGTAGGTGATGGGCCAGGGCCGTCCGGTCAGCGGGCCGGCACTGTCGAAGTACTGCCAGACCTTGTCCATGACGTTCTTCGGCATGAAGTGGGTGTGCACGTCGATGACGCCGGGCAGGCCCAGTCCCTCGACGATCCGGCGCACCTCGGTTGTGTCGTCCATCGCCGGTCATCCTGTCAAAGGCGCCGACCGGGCAGACTCGGGGTATGTGGAATCCCGATACCTATCTGGCGTTCGCCGATCACCGCGGCCGCCCATTCTTCGACCTGGTGAACCGCGTGGCCGCCGACGCACCGCGTCGGGTGGTCGACCTCGGGTGCGGGCCGGGAAACCTGACCGAGACGCTGAGTCGGCGCTGGCCGGCGGCATCGGTGTCGGGTGTGGACTCGTCACCGGAAATGGTGGCCGCCGCCGGTGAACGCGGACTCGATGTCCGATTGGGCAGCATCGCCGACTGGTCACCCGAACCCGAGACCGATGTCGTCATCTCCAACGCCGCCTTGCAGTGGGTGCCCGAGCATCGGGAACTGCTGGTGAGCTGGGTGCAGCAGTTGGCGCCCGGGTCTTGGATCGCCTTCCAGGTTCCCGGCAACTTCTCCGCGCCGTCGCATGAGGCGGTGCGCGAGGTGGCACGCGATGCGGCATTCGCCGAGGCGTTGGGTGACATGCCGTTCCGCGATGCCGACGTGGTGGGTACCCCGGCCGACTATGCCGGCCTGCTGACCGACGCCGGGTGCGCGGTGGATGCCTGGGAGACCACCTACCTACACGAGTTACGTGGGCAGACACCGGTGTTGGACTGGATCACCGGTACCGCGCTGACACAGGTGCGCGAACGGCTGTCCGCGCAGGATTGGCAGCGCTACCGGGAGGCCATCATTCCGCTGCTGGCGAAGGCGTATCCGGCCCGCGCGGACGGTGTCACGTACTTCCCGTTCCGTCGGATCTTCGTGGTGGCCCAGCTGCGGTGATGTATGGAGTCTCAGCCGTGACGACCGCGGGTGAGACTCCACAAATCGCGATCAGTCGAGCAGTGCGATGACCTTGGCGACCAGGTCGTCGATATCGGCACCGGTGGTGTCGACCACCAGATCCGCGTTCTCCGGGGGCTCGTAGGGTGCGTCGATCCCGGTGAGCCCCTTCAGTTCACCCGCCCGGGCCCTGGCATAGAGCCCCTTGGGGTCGCGGCGCTCGCACTCGGCGACCGGGGTCGCGACGTGCACCTCCAGGAACGGCAGCTTGGCCGCATCGTTCAGCGTGCGGGCCAGTTCGCGGTCGGACCGCAGCGGTGAGACCAGGGAGGCCAGCGCCACCACACCGGCGTCGGCGAGCAACCGCGTCAGGTGCCCGACCCGGCGGATGTTCTCGGCCCGATCACCGGCCGAGAAGCCCAGATCGTCGGACAGACCGTGGCGCAGATTGTCACCGTCGAGCAGGTAGGCCACCCGCCCCGATTCGACCAGCGCACGTTCGACGGCGACGGCCAGTGTCGACTTGCCCGAGGCGGGCAGTCCGGTGAACCAGATGGTGGCACCGCGCTGACCGGTTCTGCCCCAGCGGTATTCGCGGTCCAGCGAGGACGGGTGCCACTTGATATCGGAGCGGTTGTGTCCGCTGGGCTTGACCTCGCGAGGCTCTGCGATGATGCCTGCACCGACGGTGTCATTGGACACCTCGTCGATGAGGATGAAGGCACCGCTGTCCCGGTTGTCGGCATAGGCATCGGCCACCACCACCGAGCTGGTACGCAGCGTGATCGAGCCGATGTCGTTGAGGGCCAGCTCCACCGGGCCGTCCACCTCGTCGAGTGTCTCGGGGTCGAGCTTGGTGTGCAGTTCCTGCACGGTCGCCCGCACGGTGCGGGTGCCCTGCTTGAGCGCCAGTCGGTCGCCGGCGCGCAGCGGCTCGTCGAGGAACCAGCACACCGTGGCATCCAGCTCACGTGCCAGTACCGGCAGCGACGCATTCTCGGCGGCGCTGACGAACACGTCACCGCGGCCGACGTCGATATCGTCGGCCAGCTCGATCGAGACCGACAGCGGCGCAACGGCCGTCGTACGGTCCTCATCGAGGGTGTCCAGCACCGTGACCGTCGAGCGGGTGCCTGCCGGCAGGCTCACGACCGGATCGCCGACCTTCAGGGTGCCCGCCGACAACCGCCCGGTGTACCGGCGGCGCTGTTGCGCGGTGGGTCGCGATACCCACTGCACCGGTAACCGCAGACTGGCCGGATCGGGCTGCGGCGCGGCCAACTCCACCGTCTCCAGATACTCCAGCAGGGTGGGCCCGGTGAACCACGGTGTGTTGACCGAACGGTGCACGACGTTGTCGCCGAGCTTGGCCGCGATGGGGATGACCGACAGGTCGGCACCACCGAGCCGATCGGCCACCTGCTGTAGTTCGCGCTCCACCTCGGCGAATCGGCCCTCGTCGAAGTCGACCAGATCGATCTTGTTGACCGCGGCGACAAAATGCTTGATGCCCAACAGCTTTGCGATCCGGGCGTGCCTGCGGGTCTGCCGCAGCACACCGGCGCGGGCGTCGACCAGCAGGATGGCCACGTGGGCGTTCGAGGCGCCGGTGAACATGTTGCGGGTGTAGCGCTCGTGGCCGGGAGTATCGGCCAGGATGTAGCTGCGGGTGTCGGTCGAGAAGAACCGGTAGGCGACATCGATGGTGATGCCCTGCTCGCGCTCGGCGCGCAGACCGTCGGACAGCGCGGCCAGATCGGCCACCCCCTCGGCGTCGGTCACGGCTTCGAGGTGATCGAGCGGTAGGCTGTCCGTGTCATGCAGCAGCCGGCCGATCAAGGTGCTCTTGCCGTCATCGACCGATCCGGCGGTGGTGATGCGCAGTAGCTGACGGGTCGTCATGTCAGAAGTACCCTTCCCGCTTACGGTCTTCCATTGCCGCGACCGAGGTCCGGTCGTCGGCGCGGGTCTCGCCCCGCTCGGACACGGTGGCCGCCGAGATCTCGGCGATCACGCGGTCGATGGTGGTGGCCTGTGACCGGACCGCACCGGTGATGGTCAGGTCGCCGACGGTGCGGTAGCGCACCCACTCCACCGCCGCGGACTCCCCGTCGACGGGCTTGGCGTATTCCGATACCGCCAGCAGGATGCCGTCTCGCTCGAACACCTCACGTTCGTGGGCGAAGTAGATCGACGGCAGCTCAAGGTTTTCCAGCTCGATATAGCGCCAGATGTCGATCTCGGTCCAGTTCGACAGTGGGAACACCCGTACCTGCTCGCCCTTGCGGATGCGCCCGTTGTACAACGACCACGGCTCGGGCCGTTGCGCTCGTGGATCCCACTGCCCGAACTCGTCGCGGAAGCTCAGGATGCGCTCCTTGGCGCGGGCCCGTTCCTCATCGCGGCGTGCGCCGCCGAATGCGGCATCGAACCCGCCGGCCTCCAGGGCATCGAGCAGCGTGCGGGTCTGCTGCCGGTTGCGTGAGGCACCGGGCCCCGGATCGGCGACGCGGCCGCTGTCGATGGTCTCCTGCACCGACGCCACGAGCAGCTTGTGTCCGGCTCCGGTCGTACGCCGGTCGCGGAACTCGATGACCTCCTCGAAATTGTGCCCGGTATCCACATGCAGTACCGGGAACGGCAAGGGCAGCGGACGAAAAGCTTTCTCCGCCAACCGCAAGAGCACGATCGAGTCCTTGCCCGCGGAGAACAGCAGCACCGGGCGCTGCAACTCGGCAGCCACCTCGCGGATGATGTGCACGGCCTCGGCCTCCAACAACCGCAGCTCGTCGACGCGCTCGATGGCGCCCTCGGCAGAAGTCATGTCGGCAACCCTTCCCGGTGTGCGTCGGCGCGATATCGGTCCACCCACTCGTCCGAACGTTGGTCGGCCTGACGTTCCAGCACCGGCTCGGGGGCCAGCCGCGGATCGAGTCCCAGCCGTTGCAGGACATCGCCGACGACGGTGGTGAGGTTGCGCCAGAGGTAGGGATAGGACACATCGAGGGGTTCGATGCCCTCCTCTGCGAACCAGTTCCGCCAGCCCTCCTCCTGCGCGCGCAGCATGGTGATCACATGTGCGATGGCCCCGGCGTGGTACTCGGCACGGGCGTCGCGCACCGGATCGGGGCGTCCGCGCCAGACCCGGGTCTGCACCGCCCGCCAGAACGAGACGGCCTGGGACACCACATCCGGGCGGTAGACGTGTACCAGCACCGGATCACTGCCGGCCACATCGCGGATGGCCGACAGCAGGCCGGTCCCGGATCGATCGGGCAGTCCGGCCGCACGGTCGAGCAGCAAAGGCGTCTGATTCCACATCAGCTTGCCACCCCAGATCCCGTTGGGGGTCCGGCCGACGGTCTGGATGTAGTCACGCCAGATCGCCGGCGGCGCAAGGTCGGGCTTGCCCTCGTCGAGGGGATCGAGCAGGCGCAGGATCGACTCGTCCTCGACTCCGGCGAACCACTGCCGCGGCTGCGGTGATTGGCTGGTGGTCGGCAGGTATTGGAAGAACTCCTGCGGTTCACCGGCGACGCCCGTCGCGCGCAGCGATTCGACGAGCAGAGTGCTTCCGCTGCGCTGCGACGCGAGGACGAGATACGCCTTCGAGTGGGCCATGGGCGAGACTCTAATGGCAATTGTTCCGCCTCGTAGACCTGGTATTCAGGTCACCGCGAGTTTAACTATTGCCCTGATTTGGAGGTGTCTTCGATGCCTCGTTCGGTCGCTTTTGCCGACCTGCTCAGAGCGGGCCATTCCAGAATGGTCTTGTATGTCTGGGTGTAGCGCTCCGAGATCCGCGTGCCGGCGAATTCGGACGGGATGACGTCGTTGGTCTGCTGTCGCCAATCGTTGAGCCGCAGCGCCAAGTCGCGTGCCACGGCTTCGATTTCCGCTGGAAGAGGGCCATCGAAGAGATTGTGTGACTCGCTGGGATCGACGCGCAGGTCGTAGAGCTCGCGCACCGGCCGGGGACCGCTCACCTGCGGTCCGACGGCGGCGCCGGGTGCACTGTCGGCGATATCCCACGGCAGATCCAGAAGTGGTCGGGAGGCGTAATTCTCGATATAGGAGAATTCCTTCGTCCGAATTGCGCGAATCGGATCGAAAGAATCGTGATAAGTCTTTGTCGAATACACCTCATTACGCGGTGATTCCCCGGTCCCGGCGAACGCCTCGGCATGCGAGATGCCGTCCACCTCATCGGGCACCTCGAGGCCAAGCAGGTCCAGCAGCGTGGGCACCAGATCGACACCGCTGAACAGTTCGTCGTACACCCGGGCAGGCACCGCGGACCCGATCGGTGGCCGCACGATCATGGCGATGCCGGTACCTGCCTCGTACAGCGTCGATTTGGCCCGGGGCAGGGCAGGACCGTGATCGGTCATGAACACCACCCAGGTGCTGCGGTCCAGACCGGTCTCGGCCAGCGTGTCCAGCAGTTCGCCGACGGCGGCGTCGGCGACGGTGATGGACCCGTAGAAGTCCGCGAGATCCTGGCGGACGGCCGGGGTGTCGGGCAGATAGTCGGGCAGGTCGACGGCAGCAGGGTCGGCCGGTGTGTAGCGGTCGTGTGGGTAGGGCCGGTGCGTCTCGAAGAAGCCGGCGGTCAGCAGGAAGGGTTCGGCCGGCGGGCGCCGCAGCCATCCGGTGGCCTGCTCGACGACGTATTCGCAGTAGGAATTGGAGACGTCGAACTCGTCGAAACCCAGCCGCGAGGGATACGACGTCTCGTGCTGCATACCGAACAACGCGGTGTGCCAACCAGACCGGGACAGGATGGCGGGCAGGGTCTGGACCCCGGCGCGGTACTCCCAGCCGTGGTGGGCCAGGCCGACCAGTCCGTTGGTCTGCGGATAGCGGCCGGTGAACAGGGAGCCACGCGAAGGCGAGCACAGTGGCGCGGTGGCGTGGGCGTGGGTGAGCAGGATGGACTCGGCGGCAAACCCGTCCAGCCGCGGGCTGTGTACGTCGGGGTGGCCGTACACCCCGAGATAACGGCCGAGATCATGCCAGTGCACGATCAACACGTTCTCGCGTCGCGCCTCGGTCACGCGCCACCTCCTGTTCGTCCCTTCGCAATATTCCACAGTGACGGTCCCGCGTGCAGAGCGGTTTTCGCGCAGGCCGACCGCCGCACTGTCGAAGGAGGGGCGAATATGCTAGTGGCTCCGCTATTTCCAGGCGAAGACCGGTTGCTCGAGCTGGTCTACCGCATCGGCGCGGCCTTCCAGGCCCAACCACCGAAACTGCAGCAGGACTGCGCCGGTCGGGGCGTGGATCAGGTCGTGGCCCAACGGAATCTGCACCACCGGCCGAGGGCTCTCAGGGATGGTGACGAATCGCGGGGAGTCGGGACGCTGGAGCTGGTGCAGGCCCACCCGGTAGACGGCGACGACCTCGTCGGGGGAGGGAGCGAGGTCCAGTCGGCCGCCACCCCACAGCACCACCGGGGTGATGACGTATCCGGATCGGGTCGGGTAGTCGTCGAGCAGTCCGAGAACCGCATCGCTGCCGAGCTCGACGCCGACCTCCTCGTGCAGTTCGCGCAGTGCCGCGTCGATCACCGATTCGCCGGGGTCGAGCCTACCGCCGGGTAGCGCCCATTGTGCGGCATGCGAATTGAGCCGCGACGCCCGTCGGCACAGCAGAAACGATGCCCCGCCGGACACATCGATCATGCGGCCGTCCAGGCTGTCCGGCATCGGCCGGCCCGCGATCCAGTCCTCGACGGGTGCCGGGTCGACGCGGTCCTCGCCGACGCGGGAGTCGACCAGGGTCACGGCAACGGCGGCGTGCCGCTTGGTCGGGTCGGTGACGGTACGACGGGTATGGGCTGCGAGGTTGGCGCGGACCCGGTCGCGCAGCGCGGTGTCGTAGGGAACGGTCATGGCGCGACCCTACGGGTGGTAGGGCACCCCGACGGCACGGAAGACGAACTCCGGCGGCACGTCGTAGGCCAGCGACCGGCGCGGCAGTTGCGCCAGCAGGTCCTCGGGCAGCGGTTCCTTGTAGTGCAGCGACAGCGTCCCCGAACAGCGCGGGTCGACCGCGGCGATGTCGACATCGAGCACCAGACCGGCGACCGAGAGATCGGCCGTGACGGTGCCGGATTGGACGGCGTCCCAGCGCTGGTCGATGGTGCGGCCGGCCAGCTTCGGCATGGTCGACAGGGTGGCCAGCACCCGCGCTTCGGTGATCACCAGGGAACCGGTGAAACTGGAGACGCTGCCTGCGGATCGTTTGCCGGGAACCTGGCCCGAGAACCGGCGGGTCACCGCGACGTACTCGGCGAGGTGGAGAATTCCTTCTGCCTCGACCTCGGCGCGCAGCTCACCGGGAAGTTTGCCGATCCTCAGCCACTTACGCAGAAGTACCGCCATGCAGCGAACCCTACGCCAACCGCCGAGATCGGGTCGTCGGTCACTTACCCTCGATGAGGTGACCAGTTCTCAGCACCGCCTGGCGGCCACTTCTCGACACCGCATGGCGGTCACGGCCGCGGCGATCGTGTTCCTGGTGTCGCTCGGCGGTGTCCTGGGCCACTGGGCCTGGATGACGGATGCGGACTGGACGGTGCTGGACCCGCTGTACCGGTATGGATCGGCCCATCCGGTGTGGGTGGACGGCTGGAATCTGCTCTGCAATGTGCTGCATCCGGCCGTGTTCCGGGTGCTCGCGCTGGTCTGGATCGGGTATGCGCTGCTGCGCGGCCAGTACCACGTCGCCCTCTTCCTCACCCTCACCGTCGAGGCGTCCGCTCTGCTGGTGCTGGTGCTGAAATTGGTGATCGACAGGCCGCGCCCGAGCACCGCGCTCGTCGGCGAGATGTCCTCGTCGTTCCCGTCGGGGCACGCACTGGGTGTCGCTGCCGCGGTGACCGCGCTGCTCATGGCCGGCTGGCATCAGCTGCGGCGTTGGCGGACAACGGTTGTGGTGATCGGTGTGTTGAGCGTGGTCGCGGTCGGCGTCGGCCGGGTGGTGCTCAACGTGCACCACCCCTCCGATGTGTTGGCGGGCTGGGCGCTGGGATACCTGTGGGCGTTGGCGTGGCTGCCGGTGCTCAGACGTTCCGAGGCAGCGGACGAAACACTGGCAGCGAGCGATAGCGATTCTTGAAGGTCGCCTCCTGGCAGACGATCTCGACCTCGCCGTCGTGGGCGATCCGGGTGGGCCCGTCGACTGCGGTGAAGCTGAACTCGGGCACACGCAGTTCGTGATAGAGCGGACTGTGCACCAGGCGGCCGGTCGCCAGCGCGGCAAGGATGCGCGGGGTGGCGAACCTGGGACCGGTCTCCAGGATGCGGACATCGATCAGTCCGTCGTCCATCCGGACCCGGCGCGACGGGGCGAAGCCGGAGGGGGAGTACAGCGAATTGCCAAGGAAGAACAATGATGTCTGCACGGTCTTGTCGTCGTAGCGGATGCGCACGCTGGCATCGCTGCGCAGGGTGCGGAACAGCGCGTACACGCCGGCCACGGGCTTACCGACCCGTTTCTCCAGTTTTTCGCGGATTCGGACGAATTTCGGGTAGGCGCCGATGCTGGCGGTGTTGACGACCGTGTCGGTGTCGTTGAAGGCGATGGTGTCGACGAAGGCGGCCGACCCGGTGCGTAGCGCCTCGACGGTGGCCGCGACCGTATCGCACCCGATGTCCTTGGCGAAGTGGTTGAACGTGCCACCGGGGAAGACCGCCAGCGGTACCCCGGCCTGCAATGCGATGCCGGCCGCGCAGGACACCGTCCCGTCACCGCCACCCACGGCAAGCACCTCGGCCCGATCGGCGGCCTCGTGGAGCTTCTCGGCGATGTCCTCGTCGTCGCCGACCTCGACGATCTCGGCCTTGGGCAGCGACTGTCGGACCTCGTCGAGAATGCGCGCTCCGGTGCCGCTTCCCGAGTTCGGGTTCACGACAAGGATGACGCCCTCGCCGTCGGGCCGGGCCTCGGTCTGGTAATGGCGGGGATGCCCCGCGGTGATCGGCGGTTCCACGATCGTCGGCACGACGGCCGCACCGGCCAGCGCCACGGCGGTCCCGATACCGAAACCGGCAAGCACGTCACCGGGATAGTGCGCACCGGTGGCGACCCGGGACAGTCCGACCAGGCCGGCCAGCACTCCCAGCCCGACACCGAGTGACCGGTTTTCCAGTCCGACCCCGACGGCGAAGGCCGCCGCGCTGGCGGAATGGCCGGAGGGCAACGAGTTGGAGGTCGGCATCCGGCGTGAGCGACGAAGCAGCGGCACCATCGAGTGGTCGGGCCTGGGCCGTTTCCAGATGCGCTTGGCGCCCTGGTTGGTGAGCAGGCTGGTGACCGCCAGCGTCAGCACCCCTCGCGCGGCCCCGCGTCGCATCGACGGTGATCCGGTCGCCGTCAGCGCCGCGGCGATGGCGAACCAGAGCTTGGAATGATCGGCCGCCGAGGTCAGCCGCGGCATGACCTTGTCCAGAAAGGGACTGTCGGACTCGGCGACGGCGTCGAAGATGCGGCGGTCGAGCGTTCCGAGTCCCATGGCCTTCAACCTATCCAACCGGATCGTGTCTGAAACTTGACTTGACCCGCTTGTGCGCCGCACCGACGATTGACCGATGCGTCGACTGCTCGCCATGGCGTGTGCGCTCTGGCTGGCGTGCGCCGTCGCACCCGTAGCCCGTGCCGCCGAGACGCCCTGGTTCGTCGACTCGGTCGGCTCGGCCACTCAGGTGATCTCAGTGGTCGGCGTGGGTCCCACCACCGCGAAGATGGATGTCTGGGAGCGGACCGCGGCAGGCTGGGAACCGATCGGCGTCGGCATCCCCGCCGATATCGGATCGGCCGGGATGGCCGAGGACTTCAGCGAGGGCTCGATGAAGACGCCGATGGGTATCTTCTCGCTGGACTTCACCTTCGGAACCGAGCCCAACCCCGGCGGTGGGTTGCCGCACGTGCAGGTGGGCCCCGATCACTGGTGGGACGGCGATGAGGACAGCCCCACCTACAACACCATGCAGGTGTGCAAGCGCGACGAGTGCCCGTTCGGCATCGAGGGCACCGCCACCGAGAATCTGCAGATACCGCAATACGCCCATGCCGTGGTGATGGGCGTCAACAAGGCCAGGGTGCCCGGCGCGGGCAGTGCCTTCTTCCTGCACACCACCGGAGGTGGGCCGACCGCGGGCTGCATCGCCATCGACGACGACATGATGGTGAAGATCATGCGCTGGCTGCGGCCCGGTGCGCTGATCGCGGTGTCCAAGTAACTGGGGTCCAAGTAACTCAGGTCTCAGATGTTGAGTGCGCGACCGGGTTTCAGGTTGAAGTTCAGGCCCTCCAGCGACATCGTGGCGTCATAGGTGCGGTCGTAGGAGGTCGCACTGATCTTCCAGCCGTCGTCGGTGCGTCGGTAGCGGTCGTGGTAGAACGCGGCACCGATGAGCATGAAGTTGAAGTCCGGTGCGATGACGCGGTCCTGCAGGTACCAGGTGGCCGATGCCTCGTCGGGACCGTCGAAGGTGATCTCGGGGTGGTCGACGCGGTGTTCGGTGTAGATCGTCGGACCCAGGGAAGTGCGCATGAAGTCCACCAGGGCGTCGCGGTCGGTGAAGTGCAGCTCGTTGCCCAGCGACGGCCCGTAGTCACCTCTGACGTCCTCGACCAGCGTCTGGGCGAAATCGTCCCAGTGCTTGGAGTCCAGGGCGCGCAGGTAGCGGTACTTGACCTGCTTGATGTCGTGCATATCGCGTGCAATGTCTGCCATGCCCGACATCACAACACAGCCTCCGGTCGATGTCTGGAACTCCGGCCAGACCGGCGGTGTCCGGCCTGCCGCCGACAGGGCCGCCGGTTAGGGTGGGCCCAATGAGCGACCCGTTGGGGTTGTCGATCGGCACGACCAATCTGGTTGCTGCCCGGGTCGGCGACCAACCAGTGACACGGCGCGCGGTGCTGACCCTTCCCACCGACGGCGCGCCGGAGATAGGCGTGCCGTCCGGGCGTCCCGGCCAGGTGCTCTCCGGTTTCGTTGAACGGGTGGGCGATCCGGTGCCACTGGTGGCCGCCGACGGATCGTCCTACCTCGCCGACGATCTCCTGGTGGAGGCCCTCGAAGCGCTGGTCGGCCCGACCGGGTCCGGGCAGACGGTGATTGCGGTACCTGCGCACTGGACTCCGGCCACCATGCGGGTTCTGCGTGCGACATTGCGCGCCAACCCGGTGCTTTCACCTGGGGGCGCTCCGCCACGGCTGGTGTCCGATGCCGTCACGTCGTTGACCGCACTGAACGCCAACCCGGGCCTGAACGCACGCGGGGCGGTGATTTTGATCGACCTCGGCGGTGGTGGCACCAGCATCACACTGGCCGACGCCGACGCCGGATTCGAACCGATCGACGAGACGGTGCGGGTGGCCGACTTCTCCGGTGACCTCATCGACCAGGCGTTGTTGGGTCGTGTGCTCGCCGGTGTCAACGACGCGGATCCGGCCGCAACGGCCGCTGTCGGGCAGCTCGGGGTGCTGCGTGAGCAGTGCAGGCAGGCCAAGGAACGGTTGTCGGGGGCGACCGCCACCGAGGTGCCCGTGGACCTTCCCGGTGTCCGCTCGGTGGTCCGGGTGACCAGGGCCGAATTGGAGTCGCTGCTGGTCGAGCCCTTCGCCCTGGTGCTCTCAGAACTGGACAACCTGTTGCAGCGCAACAGAATCGGGTGGTCCGATGTCTCGGTGATCGCCACCGTCGGTGGCGGGGCCAGTATCCCGCTGGTCACCCAGAAACTGTCCGAGCACACCAGGACACCGGTGGTGAACACGCCGCAACCTGCACTCGATGCCGCACTCGGGGCGGTGCTGCGGGCGGCGTATGGCACCGATACCGGCGCACAGACCGGGATGGCTCCGGCGGTGGGCGCCGACGCGCCGACCAGTCTGGCTCCGGCCGCGGCGATCACCCATGACCCGTCCGGATCGTCGACATTCCGTGCGCTGGCCTGGTCCGAGGACGGCGATGCCGGTAACGAGCCGGTGCCCTACACCGGCCCCGAGGACTATCCGAGTGTCAATCCCTATCTGGCCGACCCTTACCTCGTCGACGAGGCCACCCATGTGGTGTCGCAGCAGGACCCGTCGGTGTACGCCGACGAGCCGCGGGGGTTGCCGCGGGTACCCATGGCGGTCTTCGCTGCGGTGGGTCTCATCTCCCTCGTCGCGCTCGGTGGGGTGGCCATCGCCTTGACCGGAACCTCGGAGAGCCCGGCGCCCACCCCGTCCACAGCCCCGGTGACCGGTGTGTTGACACCGCCACCGGCCGAACCCGCCGCACCGGTCGAGCCGCCGCCCGTCACCGTGACCCAGGCGCCCGCGCCGGAGCCGGTGGCGCCGCGTCCCGAACCGGTCGCGCCGGTGGTCCCCTCGACGATCGTCACCACGACGCCGCCGACCACGACGACCACCACGCCGACGACGACCACCACGCCGACGACGACCACCACCACGACCACGACCACCACGACGACGACCACCACGACTACGACGACAACGCCGCCGACCACCACGACGACCGTCACCACCACGACTCCTCCGGTGACGACGACGACTGCTCCGCCGGTCACCACCACGCCCGCGGTGACCACCACCCAACCGGCGATGACCACCACATATCTGGAGATCCCTTTGCTGCCGCCGATACCGATCCAGGTGCCCAACCAGGGAGTTCCGGCGGGGCCGTGACCGCCGGGTGGGCCCTCACCTGCACCGATGGTTTTTGCGAAGAGTTGAGCCGCCGCGACACGCCGGGTTATAGTCCCGGAGTCAAAGTCACGAATGTGTAACGGGAAGCAAACGCCACGGTCTCGGTGATTGCTGAACCAATTCGTTAGGTGCGGTGAATGGCGCGATATGGAACGGCGAGCGGCCGCTATCGGTCGTCAGCGGCTCTTGCCGCGATCTTGGCCCCGGCAGCCATCGTGTTCTCGGTCGGCTCCGAGGCCCGCCCCCAGGCGCCCCAGGAGCCCGTGACGGTCGTCAGCGCCGCCGCACCCGTCGTGCCCGGTGTGGAGATCGTCGCCGCGCCCGCCGACTTCGCCTGGAATTCGTCGACGGTCTCGGCCGCAGCGCCCGCGGCGCCGACCGCTCAGCTGGTCGCCGCATCCCGGTGGCGTCCCGACAACCGCCCGCTGCTGCTGCCTCCCGGGGTAGCCCCCGAACACGGACTGCAGGTCAAGACCATCCTGGCTGCTCGGGCAATCAGCGTTGTCTTCCCCGAGATCCGCAGCATCGGCGGTGTGCGCCCCGACGCACTGCGCTGGCACCCCAACGGACTGGCCCTGGACGTGATGATCCCGAATCCGGGCAGCGCGCAGGGGATCGCACTCGGCAATCAGATCGTGGCCTACGTGATGAAGAACGCCGCCCGCTTCGGCATGCAGGACGCCATCTGGCGCGGCACCTACTACACCCCGACCGGTGCATCCGGGTCGGGCGGTTACGGCCACTACGACCACGTGCACGTCACCACGACCGGCGGCGGTTACCCGACCGGCGACGAGGTCTACTACCGCTAGTCCGGTCAGTTGGCGGGCGGGTAGGGCAGATTGCTGCTGGTCTGCGGATCCACCTGGACCGGTCGCCCGACATAGGGAAACGCCCGCTGCGGGCACGCCGCCCGGTCACAGATCCGGCAGCCGGCGCCGATCGGCACGGTGGCCTCGGCGTCGGCGAGATCGATACCCACCGAATAGACCAGCTTGTCGGCATGGGCCAGATCGCATCCCAACCCGATCGCGAAACTCTTCGGGGTTCCCAGGTACCGGCCGGGTGGGGACACCGATGTCTTCGCCAGCCAGAAGTAGCTGCGGCCGTCGGGCATCTGCGCCACCTGGGTGAGGAACTCCCCGGGCCTGGAGAAGGCATGGTGAACCACCCACAGTGGGCAGTTGCCGCCGACCCGGGAGAAGTGGAAGGCGGTGGCGGACTGCCGTTTGGAGATGTTGCCCGCACTATCGGTGCGGACGAAGATGAACGGGACCCCGCGAGCGTCGGGACGCTGCAGAGTCGACAACCGGTGACAGACGGTCTCGAAACCGACATCGAAATTGCGTGCGAGCTGGTCGATGTCATAGCGCAACGACTCGGCAGCCGACAAGAAGATCCGATAGGGCAATAGCAGGGCGCCTGCGAAGTAGTTCGCCAACCCGATGCGCGCGACATCGCGCGCCTCGGCGCTGAGCTGGTCGTCGGTGGCCACGATCGACGAGATCAGATCCGAGTGCAGTTGCAGCGCCAACTGGGTGGCCAACTGGAAGGCGCGCTGTCCCGGGAGCAGCCAACGTGCCAGTAGTAGTGTCCGGGTGTCCGGTTCGAAGCGTCGTTTGACGTTGGGCCCGAGGCGATCTCCGTTGTCGACGACGACCGATATGGCGAACTCGTCGAACAGCAGCTCGGCCAGTTGACCGTCCATGCCGCCGATGCGCAGACTGCGCCGGACGAAGAGATCCTCGGCCGCACGGTCGAGCACGTCGATGTAATTGCGTCGGTCGTAGAAGAAGTCGCGAACCTCCTCGAAGGGCATCGGCTGTTGGGTACCGCCGTGAAGCTCGGAATTGGCGCGGGCGTGCACGGTTTCGAGTTCGGCCACCGCATCGTGCAGTCGCCGGTGCAGGTTGACCACGGTCTGCCCGATCTCGGGCATGCGTGCGACCAACTCCTCGATCTGGGTCGTCGTCGAGGACCCGTCGGCCAGGATCTCGCGGAGGTCGGATACCAGCCGAGCATCGGAATCGGGCGCGAAGTAGTGCGTCGGGAGATCGAAGCGATCCGAGAGCGCGAGCAGTACGGGGACGGTGATGGGGCGCTGGTCGTTCTCCAGCTGATTCACATAACTCGTGGACAGGCCCAGGGCGCGCGCCAGCGCGACCTGAGTCAGGCCCTTCTCGTCCCTGAGCCGCCGTAGCCGGGCTCCCGCGAATGTCTTCGCCACCGCGGCAAACCTTAGCGCACCCGTCTTACACAACATTCGCAAAGTGCGTCAACAATGGACGCAAAATTACGCATTTACAGGTGCTTTCGCATGTCGTCGGCGTTTGCGTAGCGTGCGGATCATGCAGAAACACGACGTCCGTACCCGACGCAGCGCCGAGAATTTCCCTCGCACCGAGCACCTCGCGTGGAAGATCGCCGAGGTCGCCGCCGACCCGGTCGCGGTCGAGGCGGCCACCGAGGAAATGGTGATCAACCGCATCATCGACAACGCGTCGGTCTCGGCGGCCTCGGTGACCCGCCGCCCGGTGACGGTGGCCCGTGCACAGGCGCTGGCGCATCCCACGCGCCAGGGTGCCGCCGTTTTCGGTGTCGAAGGCAGCTACTCGGCCGAGTGGGCCGCCTACGCCAACGGCGTGGCGGTGCGCGAACTCGACTTCCACGACACGTTCCTGGCCGCCGAATACTCCCATCCCGGTGACAACATCCCAGCGCTGGTCGCCGTCGGCCAACAGCTCGGGGTGCGCGGTGCCGACCTGATCCGCGGATTGGCCACCGCCTACGAGATCCAGGTCGATCTGGTCAAGGGCATCTGTCTGCACGAGAACAAGATCGACCATGTCGCGCACCTCGGTCCGTCGGCCGCCGCCGGCCTGGGCACGATGCTGCGCCTGGACACCGAGACCATCTACAACGCCATCGGGCAGGCGCTGCATCTGACCACCGCGACCCGCCAGTCACGCAAGGGCCTCATCTCCAGCTGGAAGGCGTACGCCCCGGCCTGGGCCGGCAAGGTGGCCATCGAGGCCGTGGACCGCGCGATGCGCGGTGAGGGGTCCCCGGCTCCCATCTGGGAGGGTGAGGACGGCGTCATCGCCTGGATGCTGGGTGGGCCCGAGCGCACCTACACCGTGCCGCTGCCGGAGCCGGGTGAGCCGAAACGGGCCATCCTGGACACCTACACCAAGGAGCACTCGGCCGAGTACCAGAGCCAAGCGCCCATCGACCTGGCTCGCCGGATGCGCGAGCGGGTCGGCGATCTGGATCAGATCGCGTCGATCGTGCTGCACACCAGCAACCACACGCACGTGGTGATCGGTACAGGCTCCAACGATCCGCAGAAGTTCGATCCGGACGCGTCTCGGGAGACGCTGGACCACTCGGTCATGTACATCTTCGCCGTCGCGCTGCAGGACGGTACCTGGCACCACGAGCACTCCTACGCGCCGGAGCGCGCGCACCGTCCCGACACCATCGAGCTGTGGCGCAAGATCTCCACGGTCGAGGATCCGGAGTGGACGCGTCGCTACCACAGCACCGACTCGGCCGATAAGGCCTTCGGCGCCAAGGCCGTGATCACCCTCAAGAGTGGGGAGACCATCGTCGACGAGCTCGCCGTTGCCGATGCGCATCCGCTGGGCGCCCGCCCCTTCGCTCGGGAACAGTACGTGCACAAGTTCGGCGTGCTGGCGGAGGGGGTGGTGGAACCGGAAGAGCAGCAACGGTTTTTGCAGGTCGTCGACGGTGCTGCCGGCATCAAGTCAGGTGGTCTGAGTGCGCTGAACATCCGGGTCGACCAACGGGTGTTGGACAAGGCCCCGACGATTCCCTCGGGCGTCTTCCGATGAGCCTGATGGGTGCGTCGACCTCGGCCGGAGAGAAACGAGCGCGCTTCCGCACCGCACTGAAATCCGGTCGGCTACAGCGGTTTCCGGGTGCGTTCTCTCCGCTGGTCGCGAAGCTGGTCGCCGAGATCGGTTTCGACGGTGTCTACGTGTCCGGTGCGGTGCTGTCGGCTGACCTCGGGCTACCCGATATCGGCCTCACGACACTGACCGAGGTGACCAGTCGGGGTGCGCAGATCGCTGCGGCGACGGACCTGCCGACCCTGATCGACGCCGACACCGGGTTCGGTGAGCCCATGAGCGCCGCGCGCACGGTCACCCTCCTCGAGGACGCCGGCCTGGCCGGCCTGCACCTCGAAGACCAGGTGAACCCCAAGCGTTGCGGTCACCTCGACGGCAAGGCCGTGGTCAAAACGTCCGAGATGGTCAAGCGGCTGCGGGCGGCGGTCGCTGCGCGGCGCGATCCCAACTTTGTGATCTGTGCCCGCACCGACGCCGCCGGCATCGAAGGAATCGGTGCCGCGATCGATCGGGCCAAGGCCTACGCCGATGCCGGGGCCGATCTGATCTTCACCGAGGCGTTGCACAATCCGGCCGACTTCGAGCACTTCCGGGACGCCGTCGACACGCCGCTACTGGCGAACATGACCGAGTTCGGCAAGTCCGAACTGTTGACCGCCGGCCAGCTCGCCGATATCGGCTACAACGTCGTCATCTATCCGGTCACCACGCTGCGGTTGGCCATGCATGCCGTCGAAACCGGTCTGCGTGAGATCAATTCGGCGGGAACCCAATCCGGACTGCTGGATCAGATGCAACACCGCAGCCGGCTCTACGAACTGTTGCACTACGCCGAGTACAACGAATTCGATTCCGACATCTACAACTTCGCACTGCAAGGGGTGGCACCATGAGCGCTGTCGAAGACAGTCCGCGCATCTGCAAGGGCCTGGCCGGCGTCGTCGTGGACACGACGGCGATCTCCAAGGTTGTCCCGGAGACCAATTCGCTGACCTATCGCGGTTACGCGGTACAGGATCTGGCTGCCATGTGTTCCTTCGAAGAGGTCGCCTACCTGCTGTGGCACGGCGAGCTGCCCGGAGACCAAGAGCTGGCTCTGTTCACTCAGCGTGAGCGTGCTGCCCGACGGATGGACCGCGGTATGCAGTCCTTGCTCTCCAAGCTGCCCGACACCTGCCACCCGATGGACGTCGTGCGGACATTGATCAGCTACATGGGCGCCCAGGACCCCGATGAGGATGACAGCAGTCCGAGGGCCAACTACGACAAGTCGCTCCGCATGCTGGCCGTGCTGCCGACGATCGTGGCCGCGGACATGCGCAGGCGTCGCGGTCTCGACCCGATCGCCCCGCACAGTCACATGAGCTATGCACAGAATTTCTTGCACATGTGCTTCGGGGATGTCCCGGAGAAGGTCATCGTGGACGCCTTCGAAGCATCGATGGTGCTCTACGCCGAACACAGCTTCAATGCTTCCACGTTCGCGAGCAGGGTTGTCACCTCCACGCAGTCCGACATCTACAGCGCGGTGACCGCGGCCATCGGTGCGCTGAAGGGTCCGCTGCACGGCGGCGCCAATGAGGCCGTGATGCACGACATGCTGGAGATCGGTTCTGCCGACAAGGCATCGGAATGGTTGCACGGCAAACTGTCCCGCAAGGACAAGGTGATGGGCTTCGGCCATCGGGTCTACAAGAACGGTGACTCACGCGTACCGACCATGAAGGAGTCGCTGATCCGGGTCGCCGCCGTCCGGGACGGGCAGAAATGGTTGGACATCTACAACGTGCTGGAGGCCGATATGGCCGCCGCCACCGGTATCAAGCCCAATCTGGATTTCCCGACCGGGCCGGCGTACCACCTTATGGGTTTCGACATCGGTTGCTTCACAACGATCTTCGTGATGAGTCGGATCACCGGGTGGACGGCCCACATCATGGAGCAAACCGCTTCAAACGCTCTCATCCGGCCGTTGAGTGAGTACGTCGGGACCGCCCAGCGACCGCTGGAACGTCGCCGGTGATATCGAAACTCTTGGTGGCCAATCGCGGCGAGATCGCCATCCGCGCGTTCCGCGCGGCGTTCGAACTCGGTGCAACGACCGTTGCGGTGTACCCGTTCGAGGATCGCAATTCGTTGCATCGCCTGAAGGCTGATGAGTCGTATCAGATCGGGGATGA